>DMNE01000286.1:0-972 GCA_003453735.1 Nitrospiraceae bacterium
ACAGAAAGGTGAAGTCCATCATTGCCATGTTCCCCAGTTTGATGAAGTTTCGCAGAAATTCACTGTTCTCCACCAAAACAACTGTGTCGCGATAACTCTTTTCCTCAATGAACATGACCACGATCGAACGCAGTATTTGTTCCGATGTATAGCCCCTTCTGAGGAAACAGGTCGATACCTACAAGAACTTCAAGCAGCTTATCGATCGATGGGTCGAACTGTCCATAGAGCGTTCAAAGCTTGAGCGGGACATCGCGAATAGGGATAATTTGAAATGAAAAGTTCACGCTCTGTGGCGCCATAACTTTTCCGCAACAGAAACTAGTTAACGGCAAGCATCTTTGATTTCTGTGGCTGTGATGTTTATGCCTTCACTCCGTACTGATATCTCTTCCCGGTGCACATAGTCCAAGGCTATCCCTGCCATAGGGAGAGAGGGTTCTCAGTTCTTTTATAATCGGGGGCATCACCTCGATGACTTTGTCTATCTCGGCCTCCTCATTGTAGCGGCTGAGAGAAAACCTGATTGAGCCATGAATTGCGGTGAAGGGTACACCCATAGCCCTTAACACATGACTTGGTTCAAGAGCGCCGGTTGTACATGCAGAGCCTGACGAGGCACAGATGCCGAATTCATTCAACCTCAGAAGAATGGCTTCTCCCTCCACATAGTCGAAACTAATGTTCGTTGTGTTTGGCAAGCGGTGCTCTCTTTCACCNNCGCTCAAGGAGGGCCTTTTCGAGTCTGTCCCTTAATGACCTCACGTAGGTATGCTCATTATCAAGGTTTTCACTTGCAAGCTCGCATGCCCTTCCCAGCCCAATAATGGAAGCGACATTCTCCGTGCCTGCTCTCCGTCCATGTTCCTGATGTCCGCCGATAATATAGGGATAGAATCGTGTGCCTTTCCTCACATAGAGGGCTCCTATTCCTTTCGGTGCGTGCAATTTATGCCCTGAAAGAGAAAGCAA
>DMNE01000286.1:1012-4488 GCA_003453735.1 Nitrospiraceae bacterium
TCTCATTGTTGGCGTACATGATCGAGACAATTGCGGAATTATCATCCAGCGATTGAGAGAACAACTGCATATCGATCATTCCGAGGGCATCAACAGAGAGAAAGGTGACACGGTAACCTTTTCTCGCGAGGTGCCTTGCAAAACTAAGGACAGCGGGATGCTCCACTCTTGTTGTGATGACATGCCTTTTCTGGGGATATGACTCAATCGTGCTCATGATTGCGGTATTGTCACTTTCCGTGCCGCAGCTCGTGAATATGATCTCTTCCGGTNNNGGATTGCCGTAAAGGTCCTTGAGATAGGGGAGCATCTCATCGAGAACCTCAGGGGCTACTGCGGTTGTTGCATTGTTGTCTAGATAAATGGGCCTCATCCTTCCTCCACGACAATATCTTGTCTCACAAGTTCCCTTAATTTCTCCTCAATGCCTTTAATGGTAACGCCACCCATGGGACATGCAACGCACATTGCCCGGAGGGCAATGACAACTCTGTTGCCCTCGATATCGATGAGCTGAAGGTCTCCGCCGTCTGCCTGGAGGCGTGGACGTATCTCCTTTTCCAGGACATCCTCTATGAGGGCTATTTTTTGGAGATTGGTTAGCCTCTTGGGAACCGGGGGTCTCTCAGGCACTACCTTAACCTGCCATATGTCTTTCAGAATCGATTCTATGGCAGGGACGCAGGCACCACATCCGCCCCCGGCCTTCGTGAAATTGGTGATTTCTTCGACGCTGGTAAGATGGTTTTCTGTGGCAACTCTCCGTATTTTTTCCTCGGAGACCTCGAAGCACTTGCAGATAATCTTCTCTTCAACTGAGCGGGGCATTGTTTCGCCGCGATAGTTGGCTATCGCCGCCTCCAGTGCCTCTCTTCCCATGACAGAACAATGCATCTTTTCGGGAGGAAGGCCGCCGAGGTAATCTGCGATATCCTGATTGGTGATCTTGAGTGCCTCCTCTACAGTCTTCCCTTTGATAAGTTCCGTGAGAACGGATGAGCTTGCTATGGCGGAGGCACAACCAAATGTCTGAAACTTTGCATCGACGATCTTCTCCGTCTCTTTATCGACCTTGAGAGACAGCTTCAGTGCGTCGCCACAGAGGATGCTGCCCACCTCTCCAACTCCATCGGGGTTCTCTATCTCACCCACATTCTTTGGATGGAGGAAAAACTCCTTTACCTTCTCCGTATACTCCCACATAGTTCTTTTTTATCAGAGATTCGAGTTGATGTCAATATCGCGAGTCTAACAGATGCACGCCGCAAAAAACTGCCGACCGCATTAGTTTCCTTGGGCAACCTAATTGCCGTATTTTTAGATGCCGCAAGGTCATTTCTCCAGCAGCGTAGATTCGTAACTGCTGAAGACAGACGAAGTATACATATGTCTGAGACGTTATTATAGCGTCTAGCATTTCTCGAGTCAACGGGCGAGCGGGCTTACGAACAACGGTCATGAGCAGGATAAAGGTGTTCTCTGCGGTATATGGTAAAATAGTTTTCAAAAAAAAATAAGGGGGAATTATGTTCCACACTGCAGACGCGCAGGATATCATCAAGGGCAGGATCACTGATGTCTATTTCGAGAGGACCCTAAAGATCCTCAAAGAAAAGGGAATAAATCCTCTGGTAAAGGTCGAATTTTTTGCGAAAACCCTTCCTCAGGGATGGCAATGGGCGGTCTTCTCAGGCCTCGATGAGGCGATATCCCTTGCGAAATATCTGCCCGTCAAGGTCAGGGCAATAAGGGAAGGGACTTTTTTTTATCCCTATGAGCCGGTGATGGAAATTGAAGCCAGGTATCAGGATCTGTGTGTCTATGAGACTGCCCTTCTCGGTCTGATATGCCAGGCATCCGGAGTCGCGACAAAGGCTGCACGGTTCAGGAAGCTTGCCGGTGATAGGACTGTCATCAGTTTTGGCGCGCGCAGAATGCATCCCGCACTTGCCCCGATGATCGAGCGGAATGCATATGTCGGCGGGTGTGATGGCGTATCCGTTGGGAAATCAGGCGAGGTTATTGGTGAGGATCCCATGGGGACAATGCCTCATGCCCTGATTATCTGCATGGGCTCAACGGTCGATGCCATAAGGGCTTACGATGAAATCCTAGAGCCGAACTTGAAAAGGGTTGCATTGATAGATACATTTCTCGATGAAAAGTTTGAGGTGGTGAATGTTGCTGAGGCCATGGGGGAGAAACTCTTTGCAGTGCGGTTTGATACGCCCGGATCGAGGCGAGGTAATTTTTATCGCATTATCGAGGAATGTCGATGGGAATTGAATCTGAGGGGATACAGGCACGTCAAATTCTATGTGAGCGGCGGGATAAGGGAAGAGGATCTCCCTGTTTTGAATCCGGTGGTGGATGGTTACGGTATCGGCACGTCCATCAGCAATGCACCGGTTGTTGACTATGCCATGGACATCGTGGAAGTTGAAGGGAAGCCCTTGGCAAAAAGGGGAAAATGGTCTGGCTCCAAGAGGACGCTGAGATGTTCCGCGTGTGGTAAGGGTATGATCGTGCCCTGGAATGCTGAGAAGTATACCTGCGAATGCGGTAAACCGTTCCATGATATTTTGGTTCCGGTGTGCGAAAACGGCAAATATCTCGTGGAGATGCCTTCCCATAGGGAGATAAGAGAATTTGTATTGAGACAGTTACAGTCGGCTGTACTCGGAAGGCAGGAGCTGTAAGACGTTGCTAAGCCCATACACAGATATCGATGACGTCATTCGAACAGCACTGATGATGATTCCAGGCGCAGAGAAACCCTCCGGTTGAAGAAATATGCTGAGCAGGAATAGAAATCTTGTTTTTTCGGTATCGCCTGCATTTACTCCATTTATTTAAGGGCCAGAGAAAAGGGAAAGAAAAAAAGAAAATCAGAGGAGAAAAGACTCACTTCTCCTCTGAGATCTATACACACCTGTTTTCGAACTCTCACTCTTTCATCGAATGAAGGGCCAATCGGTTTCCCTCCGTATCTTCAAAATGCGCTATAAACCCGTACTCTCCAATGCTCTTCTTCGCAAGCAACGTTCTACCGCCGTTCGCATTGACTTTCCGCAACGTTTCCTCTATATCGTCAACGCTGAAATAGACAACCGTACCTGAATGCGACGGCTCATAGGTTTCTCCCTTTATAAGCGAACCAGCTGCTCCAGGAGCCCCTTCAGCCCATGGAAAGAAGGTCATCGTATACGGTCCCATCTCCTCCGGAGTCAAATCCATCCCAAAAACCTTCTCATAGAATTCTTTCGCTCTCCCGATGTCTTTAACTGGGATCTCAAACCAGTTTACGGGATTTGTCTTTATTGCAACAGGGGCCATATTTACCTCCTTCGCACAATCGCGATTGGCGGAAGCGCTTTACTTAGCTAGCCCCCAACGCTACCGGCTCCGATCGGCAGTTTCTGCACGAACTCTTCATCCACTTGCACAGATGCCCCCTTTTCAACATCTTTATAGCC
>DMNE01000286.1:4543-6118 GCA_003453735.1 Nitrospiraceae bacterium
GAGCAACCTGGTCTTCATGCCTGAAAGCTCTCTATACATATCCTCACAGTAACTCTGGAATCCTATATTTTTTGCAGTTGCCATGCTACCCTCCTTATGGAGAAACATCATTGTTAATTTTTAAAGAGTAACCTCCATACTGATTACTCACCTTGTTCCTGATTCCAATGTACCACCGAAACCGTCTTTTGTCAAGCAGTTATGAAATTGCGCAATAATTTGCCACCATAGAATTCGGAAGAGGCCCTTGAGCTTGCAGACTCGGTTCTGATTCGTTCTGGAAAAGCTCAATAACCCTTTAAAATCAATGGGGACCGTCAGTTGGAATCTCACCCCTCTGGGGGAAGTCATAGTGTTGCCGGTAAGCGAGTTGTGTCTTCATTTTGTGATATAAAATGACAATTCTTGGGTTACTGCGTGATTACAATGAAATTGACAAGTATAAATTAATGTGATATAAATGAGACATAGAGAGGCTCTCCCGAGAAAACCAACCCCTTCGAGAGAAGGGGACGGAAAGCGGCAGGTCCTATAGAAGATGGCCGAGCTGCCGAAGGATAAACCCAACAAGGTAGGGTCTTTTTTATTTGGGAAAAAGAAGTATTTCGTTCGTGGAGAGGGGGGGTGAGAAAAGGATATTTCCAAAGGGTAACACTTTGGCAGGAGCTTTTGATGGAGGGGTTTTTGTGAGGGTCTTTTGCTGACCCCTTGAGGGACCAGGAAACCCGGATTAGTCACGGCAATATGCCAATGATTGGGTGGGTTTGGTTATTGACATGCTGTTGCGGACCGCTCAATTCGAGAGTGCGAAAGAAGACATACGAGAAATGAGGTGAAAAAAAGACTGGTTAAGTGCTCGTGTCGTACGATAAAAAAAGGAGGTCACAAAAATGAAAAGAACTGTTGTGTTTTTGTTGTCTGTTCTGCTTTTAGTGTCGGTTTTGATGTTATGGAGTAGCAGTAACGCCTTTGCCGTCGTAGATTTAGCGATCTTACAGTGTGCTGCTACAACAACATCAACAAACTTGGGTAATATTACCGTCACTGCTTTTAGTATGAGCAGTGCTTCTTTCCCTGTAACAATCGCCGAACATGATAGCTGTGCTGAAGACTTGGAAAAGCTTTTAGCTGCGGGCTTTGCGATGATGAATGTTCAAAATTTGACAACTGGTAGCATAGTGTATACACTAGTGAAATGATGGGGGCTATAATAGCAAACTGCCATAGACAAATACTGGCAAGCATTTAAGTCGGATTTCGCAAACGGTGATCAAGGTGTAGGCGATACCGGAAATCGCCCCAAAGCCGATATTCGGGACAGTGCTGAACTCCAGCGAAGGACAGACCACGCCGTTGTCTTTCCGGCATAAGGACGAGCGGAAAGANNTCTGACACGAGAGCCAGACTGGAACTGAGACTACTTTAACTTATGCTTTTTGAGTAACCGATAGGATCTCCCTTCGAAGGTAATGAACTTCCATTGAAACTGAGACGATCGAGGATCGCAGATGCAGCGGTTGCGCTAAAGATAGAGCCCCACTCTTTGGGGGAAAGGTTCGAACTGACTATCGTTGG
>DMNE01000286.1:6152-9818 GCA_003453735.1 Nitrospiraceae bacterium
CCTGACCTTTGCATAATAATCAATGCTGGAAGATGGATTGAAAGCTTTCTGGACCCTTGAGACGAGGTCGAAGGCAGTAATAAAAGCCGTAGAGTAACCCTTGAGCATCGCCTCATAACAGATAGCTTCAGCGATATGGGATTTGCCGAGGCCGGTATCTCCGATCAGGACAAGATTGAAGGCATTTTCTATCCACGGAGAGTTGACGAATGTCATGATATCTTCCTTACTGATTTTCGGATTGAAATGCCAGTCGAACTGATCCAGAGTTTTGACCCGTTTGATGCCTGATAGCCTAAGGAGTCTTTTGATCTTGTGTTGTCTTCGGTATTCAATTTCCATTTTGAGAAAACCGGCGACCGTCTCACGCTGATCAGTTGCTATCTCTTCAGCGGGTGTCTTGCAGTCCAATGCCTGAAGCAAGGTTTCAAGATTATTCATCGTACTCCTCCAAGCCTCTGGGGTTATAGGAGATGTTCAAAAGCTCTCCGTTCTGAGGCTGAACGGTTTCGGTTTCGACCGGTTCCATCCGCAGATAAGACAGAAACGTCCTGAGCCGGGGTGACTTCTTTGTGAGGCACTCTGAAGCAATACTGATAAGCATCCCCCTGCTATGGGTTTTCAGAAGCCTGAAGATTTCATACGCCGTCTTCTGAGGATCTTCACCGCATGTTTGATTCTTCACTAAGAAGTCCGATATCGCCGGATGTAGGTCCTTGATAACGGTATGGATGCGCTGCATCTTTGCCTTTACGGAGAGCTTGCAGTAACTCCTATGGAGAGGGTTGATGATCTGCGCGCGCCTTTGAAACGACCTCGGATGAGAGGCCACCTGTTTCTCACCGTCATAGATCTTCACCGTATCAGGACTTGCATGGATGGACAGTGATTCCCGACGAGGTAATCCGGCACGGAATAGCAGAACCAGGAGTTTCGTGCGGCTCTTTTACCCCAAACAACGATAAGTTGCTGCAGTGCCTTTTCAGAGCACTCAATCTTGATAAGGTATTGCGAGTGATTACCAATGGTAAACGCGGGTGTTACAATCTTGTCTTCCGCACAAAATGAGGAGAGATGATGCCGAGAGGAAGTGGTCGTTGGGGAATAAGCTTATGGGAGAATAACCGCAGCCCCTTAAAAGCGTGACCTCTCAGCTGCTCGATAGAAAAATCTTGACTTTTTCCTCCGCAAACAATAAAATTTGGCTAATAGCCGAAAGGGGCATAGCCTTTTTTATTACAAATTATGAGGGGTTTATCCCTCAGAGGGAAGGAATTATGGGACATAAACTTCTCCTTGCTGATGACAGCATCACGATTCAGAAAGTCGTCGAGCTCGTCCTTGCTGGCGAGGGCTTTGATATTAAGGCTGCCAACAATGGTGATGAGGCGTTATCTGTCCTCCCTTCATTTCAGCCCGACCTTGTCCTTGCTGACATCGCGATGCCAGTTATGAATGGTTATCAGCTGTGTGAGAAGATTAAGAAGAATCCCACTACAAAGAACATCCCGGTCATAATGCTGTCTGGTGCCTTTGAACCGATCGATGAAGATCTTGCGCGCAATGTCGGTGCAGATGATTATATTGTTAAACCCTTTGAGTCGCAGGAATTGATAAACAAGGTGAATTCTGTTCTTGCAAAAAAGTCAGTGGCGGAAGAAGCTCCGGCCGAGAAGGGAACAGCCGAGCCTCTTGAAACGCTTGTCTCAGAAGAAGAAGCCCCTTGGGAGATAGAGGAGATTGCTGCCGAGCCGGTGGCTGAAGAAGGGCTCGTGGCGGAAACACTTTTGGAAGAGGAGCTAAGTTTTGAGGAGGCATTTGAGCCGGTTGAAGATGCGAAGGTGGAAATGGAGCCCGAAAATGCGACTGTGGAAACGCCAGTTTCTGAAGAAGTGTCACCGAAACCGCAGGTTGTGCAGGCCGCCTTGCCACAGACAGAACTGCCATCCAAAGAGGAATTGACTGCGATTTTTAAGAACGCTGTTGATGAGAAAATTGCTTCACTGGTTTCTTCCGTCGATATAAGAGATGTGTTGCTTGCATCCATAATCCCTTCTATAAAGGATTCTGCCGAGAAGGTTTTATGGGAAATCGCCCCAGAGCTCATCGAGAAATTGCTTAAAGAGATGCTCCAAGGGGTGCTTGTCTCTCTCACAAAGGAGGTTGAGAAGGTTCTTTGGGAGACTGTTCCTGACCTTGCTGAAACCATGATCGCAAAGGAAATAGAAAAGATTAAGTCTGAAGTGTAAAGAAGTTGTGAAGGATGAAGGTTGAAACGGGGGCAAAGGATCACGGCACGCAATCGATTATCAGCCTTTTTCCCTTATACTTCAGTACGTTTCCATAATCCTCCACGCGCATTCTCCATCTGTTTTATCGTAACTACTCTTATTGTTAGATTTGTCGGGAAATGTCAGAATTAGAAAAGGCTTATAACCCTGAGGGGATAGAAGAGAAGTGGTATGCCATATGGCTTGAAAGAGGGTACTTTAACCCCGATCTTTCTACAGGAAAGCCTTATTCAATCGTCATCCCACCTCCCAATGTAACTGGCTCCCTGCATATGGGTCATGCCCTGAATGCAACATTGCAGGACATTCTTATTCGATGGAATCGTATGCTCGGATATAAGTCTCTCTGGGTTCCCGGTACTGACCATGCAGGGATTGCAACACAGAACGTAGTGGAAAGGGAACTTGCCAAGGAGGGGCTTGACAGGTATAAACTGGGAAGAGATTCCTTCATCGAGAGGATATGGAGGTGGAAGAGAGAATATGGCGGCAGGATTATCCATCAGTTGAAAAGGCTAGGGGCCTCCTGTGATTGGTCGAGGGAGAGGTTTACCCTTGACGAGGGGCTCTCGCGAGCCGTAAGAGAGGTCTTTGTAAGACTCTATGAAGAGGGACTCATCTATCGCGACACTAGGCTCATCAACTGGTGCCCACGATGTCATACCGCCCTCTCCGATTTGGAGGTTGAACACGAAGAAATCGAGGGCATTCTCACCTATATCCGATACCCCTTTTCCGACGGTAGCGGACTCGTTGTAGTTGCAACGACGCGGCCTGAGACTATGCTGGGCGATACTGCCGTAGCAGTGAATCCCGGTGATGATCGATATAAGAAACATATAGGCCAAATGATTCATCTCCCCCTGACCACAAGAGAAATACCCATAGTATCAGATCCCTCCGTGGATCCTTCCTTTGGCACTGGAGCAGTCAAAGTAACTCCCGCTCACGATTTTAACGATGAGGCCATCGCAAAACGCCAGAGTCCTCCCTTGCCCTCCATAACAGTGATTGAGGAAGGGGGAAGAATGACCGATGAGGCAGGCAGTGCTTATGTCGGTACGGATAGATACGAATGCAGGAAAAAAGTCGTAAACGACCTCAGGGCGGCTGGGCTCTTGGAGAAGGAAGAAAAACACTGTCACTCAGTCGGACACTGTTATCGATGCAAAACGATTATTGAACCCTTATCGACGCCCCAATGGTACGTCCGCATCAAGCCCCTTGCTGCCGAGGCGATCTCTGCGGTTGGGAGCAAGAGAATAAAGATACTCCCAGGGTCATGGGAGAATACGTATTTTTCCTGGATGGAGAATATTAAGGACTGGTGCATATCCCGGCAGATCTGGTGGGGGCACCGCATTCCCGTCTGGTA
>DMNE01000018.1 GCA_003453735.1 Nitrospiraceae bacterium
TTCGCAAGGTGCGGAATGTAGGTTAGAAAGTTTGAAGTGGTGAGAGCGGATTACATAGACGCAGTTGACAACCGGAAAAACATGGGGGAGAATTAAGTTAAGGTAATACCCTGTAACGGCCGACCTGTCGGTAATTTGAACCTTTGAGCTCGTAGGTTTCCGTCAGAGCGCACGGCATATACCCTCAGGCAACTGCTACAGGCCTTGTCGAAATCCATAGTGAGAAGATTAGGAGGTTACTATGCAATGACCTGTGTGGGTCCATGTCGAGATTTCCACCACTATCACTATGTTGAGCAGGCGATAAAGTTTTCTGCCGATATTTTCGGTGGGAGATTCTGCAACGATGATGATGAAAGATGGGAAGATGATAAAAGACGGCGACATGTTGATGAAAGAAGGCGCAATGATGATAGACAAGGACAATCAGATGAAGGAAGGCATGATGAAATAAAATGACNNTCATGAAAAAATCACTGAGCAGAAGAGATTTTTTTAGAAGGGCCGGAGTAGGGGCCATAGGGTTAGGGTTCGGAGTTTCCCTCTTTGATGGGATATATCAATATGCCGGGGCAGTTACCGAAGAGGAAAAACATGCTCTCCTCATGAAAGGCTCGGTAAATTTTATGGGATTTATGGCGAAGGAGATCACTCCTAACGATGAATTCTATATCACGACCTATTCGGACACAGTGCCGGCTGTTGATCCTAAGAGATTCAGCCTGAGGATCGAGGGCCTCGTCGAGAAGCCTTTTACACTCAATCTCAAAGAGCTTGAAGACATGAAGGATAGGACCGAATTCGTCACGCTGGAGTGTATCGGTAACCCTGTTGGAGGAGATGCAATAAGCAACGCCCTCTGGGATGGTGTGACGCTAAAAAAAATCATAGACAAAGCTATTCCCAAAACAGGGATCGTGAAGACCGTTTTTTATGCCGAGGATGGTTACAGTGACAGCATCCCGTATTCCTTGTCGCTTTCAGAAGATGTATTCCTTGCATACAGAATGAACGGAGAGCCGTTACCTATGAAGCACGGCTATCCTCTGAGGGCGATAGTACCCGGCATTTATGGAATGAAGAACGTCAAATGGCTCACGAAAATAGAAGTCGTCAATTATGATTTCAAGGGATACTGGGAAAAGAGGGGCTGGTCTGATGACGCGGTCATCCCTGATAAGTCGCAGATCCTGATGCCGATGGAGGGAAAGACGATACCGCTTGGCAATTACGTTATCGGCGGTGTGGCATTTGCCGGAAGGTACGGGATAAGTAAGGTGCAAATCTCCCTTGACAATAAGAGGACCTGGCATGATGCTGCACTTAAACCACCGCTTTCAAAGTGGTCATGGACGATCTGGAGTTACGACTGGAAACCCTCAAATGCTGGGGAGTATGCGATAACTGTTCGGGGGATAGACAGAGCGGGCAAAGTCCAGGAGTCTCCATCTCTCTTAGGAAAGTTATTGGGATCATTTCCTGATGGCGCAATAGGTCTTCACTCTGTCAATGTGAAGGTGAGGAAAGCAGGATAAAGATGGAAGAATCACAAGGAGGCATCAAATGAAATACTCAATCTTATTCTTGGTGCTCCTGCTGACGGGACTCATTGTCGGCGGTATCGTCTTTTCCGGCGGCTTGGGAAAGTCAGCCAAGGCCACCAGCGTATCCGCGCCGGAGCCAATCAGGGTCTATTCCGCTGAAAAGGGAGGCTAGGTCATGAGCGAAACAGTTATCAAAACCAAAGAAGAATGGAAAAAACAGCTCACGCCGGAACAGTACCACATCCTGCGGGAAAAGGGAACTGAACCGGCTTATACCGGGATATACGCCAACTTTCACGAGCATGGCATTTACCGATGTGCGGCCTGCGGGCTCGATCTGTTCGGATCTGAAGACAAATACGATTCTGGTACCGGCAGGCCGAGTTTTACGGTGCCCATCGCTGCGGAGAACATAAGTACCAAACCGGACAACACCTTATTCACTCGCCGCACAGAGGTGCTTTGCCGCCGCTGCGGCGGCCATCTCGGCCATGTCTTTAACGACGGCCCCAAACCGACGGGGCTGCGTTACTGCATGAATTCGGCTGCCCTACAATTTATTGCAACCAAGAAATAATCCGGTTATCCGGGGGGAGACACGATGAAAATGCTTATTATCACGGTGATAGGACTGTCAGGCATGCTCGGTGCAATTGCCACAGCTACGGCTGAAACTCATCTTGAGAAAGCGACCTTCGCAGGCGGCTGCTTCTGGTGTATGGAGCACCCCTTCGACGAGATTCCCGGCGTGGTTTCGGTTACAGCCGGCTACACAGGCGGGCAAAAAAGGAACCCCACCTATGAAGAGGTTTCAGCCGGAGGGACCGGCCACGCCGAGTCTGTTCAGATCGTTTATGACCCGGCAAAAGTGACCTACGAAAAACTTTTGGACGTCTTCTGGCACAACATCGACCCAACCGCTAAGGACCGGCAGTTCTGTGATTCTGGACATCAGTATCGGAGCGCCATCTTTTATCATAATGAGCAACAGCACCAGTTAGCGCTGCAATCTAAGGCGCTCTTGGAGAAGACCAAGACCTTCAAAGAACCTATTGTAACCGAGATTGTGCAGGCCACCGAGTTCTATCCTGCCGAGGATTATCACCAGCACTATTACAAGAAGAACCCGATCCGTTACAAATTTTACCGTACGAGCTGTGGTCGTGACCGGCGGCTCAAGGAGCTTTGGGGCAGTGCTGCCGGCCACTGACAAGGGGAGATTAGGATAGGCATGCCGAGGGATATACCGATAGGAAATGGCGCCCTGTTGATCATGTACGATAAGGCGGGACTTCTGCGTGACCTCTATTTCCCGAGCGTGGGCAGCGAAAACCACGCGCAGGGTCATGTCTTCAGGGTCGGAGTTTGGGTGAACGGTGCATTCTCTTGGATTGACGCTAACGGCTGGGAGCGCTCCCTGGACTATGAAGATGACACCCTCGTGGCGAGAATCGAACTTGTCAACAAAACCCTCGGGATAGAAATCCTCATGAGAGATGTCGTTGACTTTCACGAAAATCTCTACGTGAGAGAGATTACGGCAAAGAATCTTTCGAGTCAGTTCATTGAGATCCGGCTTTTCTTCCACCATGATTTCCATATATACGGATCCGAGATCGGTGATACGGTCTGTTACAAGCCCGAGGAAAAGGCCCTCCTTCACTACAAGGGAAGAAGGTATTTTCTCGTAAATGCCTTGACCGCAGAAGGCGTCGGGATTACTCAATTCGCCGCGGGATTAAAGGAAACAAAGGGACTCGAGGGAACGTGGGTAGACGCTGAGGACGGCGTTCTTTCCGGTAATCCCGTTGCGCAGGGCTCCGTGGATTCGATCTGTGCGGTGCACATAACGACTCCTCCTGGCAAAAAGGCGAATGCGTATTACTGGATGGCTGTGTGCATGGACTGGAAGGGCGTGAAACGACTGAACGATCTTGTCGTTAAGAGGACGCCTGGGTACTTCATCAGGAGGACCACTGATTACTGGAGGTTATGGCTCGACAGAGAGAGCATGAATTTCCGTGATCTCCCCAAAGGCATCAGACGGCTCTATGCGCGAAGTCTTCTCATACTGAGGACACATATAAGTAACAACGGTGCGATCATAGCTTCAGACGATTCGGACATTCTGCATTTTGCGAGAGATACCTATGCGTATATGTGGCCGAGGGACGGAGCCCTTGTCGCATATGCTCTCGATCTTGCCGGCTTTCCCATACCTGCAGAAAGATTTTACGAATTCTGCGCTGAAATAATAGGGAGAAACGGTTTTTTCATGCATAAGTACAATCCTGATGGTTCTCTGGCTAGCTCATGGCATCCGTGGATCATCGATGGAAAACCTCACCTGCCAATCCAGGAAGACGAAACTGGGCTTGTGATCTGGGCTCTTTGGGAACATTTTAGTATGTACCGGGACATTGAGTTCATAAAGCCGCTTTACAGAAAAGTCATCAAGGCTGCGGCTGACTTTATGTGCGAGTTCGTGGACCAGAGAACCGGTCTCCCTCTTCCCTCATACGACCTCTGGGAGGAGCAACTCGGGATCCACACCTTTACGGTCTGCGCTGTTATCGCCGGTCTCAGAGCCGCAGGCTATTTCACCGCGGCCTTCGGAGAGACAGAACTGTCCGAGAAGTACAGCAAAGCATCCGGCAGGATGAAGGACGCACTGAGAGAATATCTTTACAGCGATGAGGTTGCGCGATTTCTCAGCTCGGTATCCGAACGCCTCGGGATACTCAAGAAGGACTTCAGACTCGATTCGAGTCTTGCCGGACTCTTCGCCTTTGGCGTCTTTTCTGCAGAAGATGAGAAGATTGCCAGTACTATGAACGCTCTGAAAGACAGGCTTTGGTGCAAGACCGAGATAGGCGGCATGGCAAGATATGAAAACGATCGGTACCAGAGCGTGGTTGAGCCGAACAAGGAGATATGCGGCAATCCTTGGATTATCTGTACCCTCTGGTATGCTCAGTATCAAATAGAGAGGGCAAAGCACAAGGAGGAGTTGCAAGAAGCCGTTGTGACACTTAACTGGGTCGCTGAGAGGGCTCTCAGGTCAGGGGTCCTTGCAGAACAGGTAAACCCCTTTACCGGTGAACCTGTCTCGGTTTCTCCCCTCACGTGGAGCCATGCGGCCTTTATCATTGCGGTGCAGCGGTATCTGAAAAAGTCTCAGGAGGTCGAGAGATGTGCGTCCTGCGGGCAGCCCCTGCTTTTCAGGACGTGACAGGTTCATGATTTTGAAAGAAGATTGAACGCTGCCGAATCTTATTTGGAGAGAAGGATGCCGAAGAGCAAAGCAACAAAAAGGATAGTGGCTGTAGCCGTCATAGTCGGACTCGTGGTGATTTTCAAAGTTTTCAACCTTGGGCAGTATTTTACCCTTTCTTACGTCAAGGCATCGCAGGAGAAATTCTCTGCCCTCTATGCAGATCACCGGTTTATGGTGATCGCTGCCTACGTGGTGATCTATATCCTCGTAACATCGTTATCCTTGCCCGGCGCCGCAATAATGACCCTCGCGGGTGGTGCGCTCTTCAAGCTATGGATAGGGACGCTCGTTGTTTCCTTTGCGAGTACCATGGGCGCTACCCTGGCATGCTTCATCTCAAGATTTATCTTGCGTGATTGGGTGCAGCGCAAATTCGGTGATAGACTGAAAACGATTAATGAGGGAATTGAAAGAGAGGGAGCATTTTATCTATTCACACTGCGCTTGATCCCTATCTTTCCTTTTTGGCTTATAAACCTTGTTATGGGGCTCACGAAGATGCCTCTGAGAACCTTCTACTGGGTCTCACAAGTGGGAATGTTGGCCGGAACCATCGTTTATGTCAATGCCGGTAAGGAACTGGCAAAGATCAGTTCTCTTTCAGGGATACTTTCGCCAGGGCTCATTTTGTCTTTCATAATTCTCGGTCTCTTCCCCATTGCAACAAAGAAATTGTTGTCTTTATATAAATCAAAGAAAACAAGCTCTATCAAAGATTAAGCCTGCTAATTAAGGAGGATGCCATGGCCAAGTTCGATTTTGACATAGGGATTCTGGGAGGTGGTTCGGGAGGGCTCACTGTTGCTGCGGGAGCGGCCCAACTCGGGGCAAAAACGCTCCTTGTCGATAAGGAAGGCAAACTGGGCGGCGATTGTCTCCACTACGGATGCGTTCCGAGCAAAACGCTCATAGCAACCTCGCGCGTCCGGCATATGATGAAAAGGGCGGAACAGTTCGGTCTTCCGGAGATGGAGCTTCCGCCTGTGGACTTCAGGAATATTGCGAAGAGAATTCAGCATGTCATAGGAATTATTCAAAAGCATGATTCCGAGGAACGCTTCTGTAAGCTTGGCGCCAAAGTGGAATTCGGAGAACCGACCTTTATCGATGAGCATTCCGTGCGTCTGAATGGAAAGAACTATTCAGCAAAGAACTGGGTCATCGCAACGGGCTCTTCCCCCTCGATCCCACCGATAAAAGGGCTGGACAAGACCCCTTTTATCACCAACAAAGAGATCTTCTCCCTGGAAGAGCTCCCGAAATCGATGATTATTTTCGGCGGCGGCCCCATCGGCACGGAGATGGCGCAGGCATTTGCCCGCCTCGGAACAAAGGTTACGGTGATTCAGCG
>DMNE01000444.1 GCA_003453735.1 Nitrospiraceae bacterium
GAACTTCCGCGGCATGACCGACTTTTTCACTGACATGGCTGACAATGCTCTGCCCAATGGCGGCGTGTTTTACATCCGTGGCGGCTACGACAACCAGATGAAGATGTTGCCACCGATTCAGAATCCTAGTACACCGGCAGCGGAGATTGCTGCGATTAACGCTGGGAAAGTCGGCGACGATGATCACCCGAGCTACTCCGACAGGCAGATTAGCGAGGCGATGGCTGCAAGCGTGATCAATTCTATAGCAGGGAACGAGCAACTCTGGAAGCAGAGCCTCATCATCATCATGTATGACGAGTCAGACGGCCACTATGACCATGTCCCACCGCGAATTCTCTCTTATGGCCCAGATGGGTTGCCGCTCTCTCGTGGTATTCGCGTGCCGTTGATCCTGATCTCACCTTACGCGCAGACTGGTGTTGTTTCGCATGCCGAGGGCGATCACAATGCAATAATCGAGACGATTAACGACATCTTCGGGCGGCCCGCGCTCGCGAGCCTTCCTGATGAAGCTGAGGCGCTCATTCTGGGTAACTCCCCAGCGTTCAACCAGTTTGGTCCGGCAGGATTCGAGCAGAAGTACCTTGGACCTCGTGACATCAACTCTTCAATCACCGATAGCCTGCTTTCGGGCTTCGATCCATTGCGCCTTTTGGGTATCTTACCCCCGCTGCCGTCCTCATTCGCAACGATCCCAAACAGTGTCGTGACCACACTGCCTCACTACGGTGGGAACGGCTGCCAAGCGATAGGAATTACGCCTGAGGATGTGCGACAGCATATCGTCAACAACATCCCAGAGGGCTTTAACCCGCTGCCAAGTACCTACCCAGCGGCTAATTGAAAGGAGAGAATGACGGATGGGGCCCCTTGGCGCCCCATCCGCTCCCTTCGTTGAACGTAAGCCTGCGAATTGTGTAACATTGAAATAGGAGGATATTGTATGCGCTTACTGTCAGTCTTGCTCGTTATGCTTACTGTCTGCTGCTCGCTCTCCGTCGCGAGGGCGGCTTCCGTAGTCGAACGCGTTAAGGCGCGCGGAGTTGTCCGCTGCGGCAGTACCGAGCGGCCGGGCCTCGCGAAAACGGACGGCCAGGAACGCTGGACTGGTCTTAATGTCGATATCTGCCGTGCCGTTGCAGCCGCGGTGCTTGGCTCACCTGATCGCATTGAATACCATGAATATGAGACGCCCAAGCAGTTCGATGCGGTACGGAGTCAGCAGGACGATGTCTATTTTCTTACAGGTGCGGAAATCAACGAGCAAAAGCTGGCAGGCAAAGTAGTGCCCGGTCCCACTGTCTTTGTGGAATCCCATAATGTGATGGTTCCGTCCAACTCGGCAGCGCACCACGTCAGTGACCTTGCAGGGAACACCATATGCTTTTTGATCGGCAGTCTATCGGAGCGAAGCCTTAATGCCTACTTCGCCACGCTCCAAAAGAGCTGGCTGCACCTCTCTTACTCCGAAAATGAAGAGATGAACGATGCTTACAACGTGCAGCGTTGCCATGCGCTTGCCGGGGAGATCACGACTCTTGCCAATACCCGTCGCGAGCCGGGCGTGAACCGTCTGTCCAGCCGCATCCTCCCGGAGTCGCTGTCGGTCTTCCCACTCATAGTCGCAACAGGGACTAGCGATGCCCAGTGGTCAGCAATCGTCGCCTGGACAGTGAATACGCTGATCAGTGCCGAGAGGACTGAAACACGGTGGTATGCAGGAGGTGCGAGGGCGATGCCTATCACAGCGCCGGAGTTGGGCCTTGACGAGGAATGGCAACGCCGCGTTCTTGCTGCCGTCGGCAACTATGGCGACATCTTCGACCGACATCTCGGCAAAGGATCTCAGCTAAAACTCGACCGCGGCCTCAACGCTAACCAGTTCGAAGGAGGACTGCTCCTGGCCCCTTTCCTCGAGTGACGTCATGAACTGGGAACGAGAGGGGGGGCTACGCAGCCGCGGTCTCGGGTTGCGACTTCATAGCCGAGTACCAGTTCTGAATTGTCGCGCACTATTCTTTATTCAAAACCTTGCTTCTGATCAGAAGTAGTTGGTGGGCACCCTGCTCGGTCCAGCGCATCTGTTGTTTTTTTACGAAGCGCTTGGGTACAACCTGATTTACTGTTGATTTCACAAAGCCAGTCGATATTGTCTCGTCGTGTCGCTACCGGTAACCGTAGCTGGGTATGAAAGTGTTTGTTGGCTGTAATACAGCTGTAGAATTCTCGTAGTGCCCCTTCAGAAGTTTTTTTACCGTTTTCGGAGCGTTCTTCTAGACATTCGAGCTCTAAGGCCAGTTCTCTACCAGTTGCAAAGCTCGGCGGACGTTTCCATGCCACAGGTTCCACTTGAGCTGTTCCAAGTGTTTTTGTCGTTTGGAATCTTTGGCCGACGTCAAAAATCAACTGGCCAAATTACGAAAGACTCAGGGAACTAGCGAGTCTTTTGATAGGTCTTGTGCTGGAGCATTCGAAGATAAAACTGGAGGCAAGCCATAAAAAACGAAAAGGAGCAATACTTAGAAACGGCCACAATACCGAAGATATCCGATATTTCTGAGGAGCAACACACACAGTGGGTTATCATGCTTCTGGAGATAATTTTGTGTGTGAGCACCATCTCTCAACATATAACGCCTGATACCTTGATCTTACAATGAGGCTCGGACTGTCTCTTGCTACGCAGGATAAAGCTCTCACTATGTAAAAAATGTAGGGTCCCTCTTATATAAATTCTATCCTCCCGCATGCAGGCTGGTTTTGTTGCAAGAATCAAAAACTTCATTTTTTACGAGTCATAACTACTTGATATTATTGGCGATGACTTTTCAATTTTGAGGGAAAATTGAATATTTGCAACAGAACTCTGGCCAGCATTATGTTATACTCGACGTCACAGAGATTTTGACAGCTGCAAGCAGTGGAAGGGCACGGTTGAAAGGCTTCACTACTGCAGGAAAGGATTTGAAACAAGATGGCGAACGAACCGAACAAAGTTATTTACTCCATGATCGGGGTGAGCAAGTTCTATGATAAGAAGGCGGTTTTGAAAGATATCTATCTTTCTTATTTCTACGGGGCAAAGATCGGTGTCCTTGGTCTCAACGGGTCAGGAAAAACCTCTCTTCTCCGCATTCTCGCTGGAAAGGACAAAGAGTTCGACGGAGAGACTGTCCTGTCCCCTAACCACACCATAGGTTTTCTTGAACAGGAGCCCGAACTGGATAGCAATAAAACGGTACGGGAGATCGTTGAAGAAGGAGTGCGGGAGATAGTGGATACCCTGAAAGAATACAACCGCATCAATGAAAAATTTACTGAGCCAATGTCGGATGATGAGATGAGCAAGTTGATTGAACGGCAGGGAAAGGTGCAGGAGAAACTGGATGCAATGGACGCATGGGACCTTGATTCACGTCTGGAGATGGCCATGGATGCCCTGCGTTGTCCTCCAGGAGAAACAACCGTAAGGGTTCTCTCCGGGGGCGAGAGAAGGCGTGTGGCCCTTTGCCGACTCCTTCTGCAGAAGCCCGACATTCTTCTCCTTGACGAACCTACCAATCACCTTGATGCCGAGACAGTGGCGTGGCTTGAGCACCACCTGCAGGGCTATCCCGGCACGATCATTGCGGTAACTCATGACCGCTATTTTCTTGATAATGTTGCCGGGTGGATTCTTGAACTTGACAGGGGACAGGGGATCCCCTGGAAGGGGAATTACTCCTCATGGCTGGAACAGAAGAAACAGCGGCTTCAACATGAGGAAAAGACGGAGAGCGAGAGACAGAAAACCTTACAGCGTGAGCTTGAGTGGATACATATGTCTCCTAATGGCCGCCACGCAAAGGCGAAGGCGCGCATCAATTCTTATGAGGCACTCCTTGCTCAGGATATCGAAAAACAGTCAAAGGATCTCGAAATCTATATCCCGCCCGGTCCCCGTCTTGGCAATGTAGTTATCGAAGCTGATAATATAAGCAAGGCTTACGGCGACAATATTCTAATGGAGGGTATGACCTTCTCCCTTCCTCCGGGTGGTATTGTGGGGGTCATAGGGCCTAACGGAGCCGGAAAGACCACTCTTTTTAGGATGATCACCCGGCAGGAAAGTCCGGATTCAGGAACTTTTAGCATCGGAGCAACGGTGAAGCTGGCATATATCGACCAGAGCCGCGATGACCTCGATCCAAAGAAGACCCTTTTTGAGATTATCTCGGGTGGCGAAGATACCATTCTGTTGGGTAAAAAGCAGGTCAACTCACGAGCCTATGTTGCACGCTTCAATTTTTCCGGGAGCGACCAGCAAAAAAAGGTTTCGATGTTGTCCGGAGGAGAAAGAAATCGTGTTCATCTCGCACGGATGCTCAAGGAAGAGGCCAACGTCCTTTTACTTGACGAGCCGACCAATGATTTAGATATAAATACGATGCGCGCCCTGGAAGAGGCATTGGAAAATTTTGCGGGCTGTGCAGTGGTCATCAGCCACGACCGGTGGTTCCTTGATCGTATCGCGACCCATATACTCGCCTTCGAGGGTGACAGCAAGACAGTCTGGTGCGATGGAAATTATTCAGAATATGAAGCGGAGAGAAAAGCCCGCCTGGGTGCCACCGCAGACCAGCCTCACCGCATTAAATACAGACATTTGGTGAGGGATTAGAATGGAAAATTTCGCCTCGTGGTGTTTATATAGGAATGTCTCATCAACTCGGCCACGCTCCGAATATTTGCGCCCCTGTCGATGAGCGCCACCTCGAAAAAATGTCCCTCCGGCATGGACTAGCGGCAGCATTTGCAATGTACGGGTTTTTCATCCTTTTTCGGAAGGGAACCGTTTTTCGAGGTTGATAGGCTCGAAGAGGAGGTGATGCCAGAGCCACTCCTTACCATTGAAAAGCTTTTACCCTGGCCTTCCTATTGCCGGACCACAGAAACATGTTGTCCTTGTGCAGAACAGGAAAGCCATTGCATTGGGTTTGAAAGGTAGGTTCTTTGCCTTTCCTGCCGTTGNNCTGCCGGCAGCGAGTCATATGAGAACAGACATGGCCGATTTCTCCGCTGGTTATCTGACGCCTGAGATGTGAAGGGAAACTTATTTATAAAACGTTCTGTCGAAGTCAGCGTATACGGCCTTGTTTGTTCTTGTGGCATCGATCAGATGGTCCACGTAGTTTATGTTTATGCTCTTTTTAGACACACCCACTGCAATTTTTTGTTTATCTAAATGCATAGCAGTTGGCAATGTTACGTGGAACATTTTATTTTATGCGGGATTTGAGAAGAAGTGATTGTGCCTTTAATCCTAGAGGTGTTTTTTTTTAATTATAAATTGTACGTTAAACATCCATTCGGATAGCGAATATCGGGGTAAAAATGATATCGCAAAAACCTAATCTCAAACTCTTTATTAGATTAGACAATCAATTATTAGACAACTAACCGGCCAAAGGAAAAATGACCGCTGAAGAAATTGTAAAAAAACTGTGTAAAGAATCTACAAACCTGAGATATTGCAGGATCAGAAGAGCCGGCCGACAATCTATTTGATGGAAGCGCACTTTCTGCCATTTCGCAAGAAACCCTTGCAGAGGCAGTCAACACCGGCTCTCGATATGGGTCGTTGGCCGGACAAGAACGGGTTAACTTCTCTTTACTTTTCTTGTCGATTTCAGCAATATTGAATAGGTNNGTTGTGAAGGCCCTGTCTTTGACGGTGCACATAACTTCGAAAGAAAGGACCTCGAACATTACTCGGCAGGACGGGATTGTTTTGTATAGTTTGAGGAAACGGGAGAACGCGTGAAGCTCGTTAATTTATCACTAAAATGGAAAACGGCACTTCCGATAATTGCTGCAGTAGCGATTGGGATAGTCATCACGGTCCTCGTTATAGGCTTCAAAACGAAAGAAATTGTGCTCAGCGAAGTGGAAGACTCGTCGCTTAAGGGCTATCGCGAGACGGTCTTAGATGCCCTCACCACCCTGATGACAGCTACTAATTATAAGGAATTAAAGACATCCTTCATCGAAGGGATGAAGACAATCGCCGACATCAGGGTTGTACGGGCAGAGATCCTAGACAAAGACTACGGCAAGGGCAAGGCCGAGGATTATCCCGCTGATGACCTCGAAAGGGAGGTCGTACAAAACGGGACTGAGAAGGTTCGCGTTGAAGGTTTATCTATCCGCGGTGTATACCCCTATGTGGCGAGAACGGGGTCCGCGGCAGCCAAAGACTGCCTTTCCTGTCATAAGGTGAAGGAAGGAGAAGTTTTGGGTGCGATAAGCATCAGGATCCCGTTAACAGGTTCATTCGGAAGGATACGGTCCTGGCAATATTTATATGTCGTGATGGGGTTCGCCGGCATAATAGCCGTCATGGGAGTCACAATAATAATAGTGAGTAGAGCATTAAAGCCGATCAAAGCTATCGAGTCCGCAGCAGAAAAGATAGCAGAGGGCGACATCTCCTTTGATGTCAATATTAGGAGTGAGGATGAACTAGGAAGGTTGAGCAAAATGCTGAAGGACTCTTCCCGATCTCTTGGCATCATTTTCAAAAGGATACGAGACCTCTCGGGGAGGATATCAACGGTAGCAGAAAATATCGAACGGGAGGCGGAGCATGTCTTAAGGGGCGCCGAGGTGGAGACAGAAGCAGTTATCAATATATCGCACTCCGTCGAGGAATTAAATGCGACCGCAACCGAGATTGCAGAGAACATCGAGGGTCTCGCGGCCTCGGCCGAGGGGACATCCGCCTCTATGGAAGAGATGGCGTCGAGCATCGGCACGGTCAACGCGAATATCAATGAACTGTCCTCAGCAGTGGATGCAACTTCGGCGTCTATCGAGGAACTCTCTGCAACAATCCGGGAAGTTGCCGGCAATGCGGAAGCACTGGCGAGCGCATCCGATGAGACCGTCTCGGCCCTCTCAGAAATAACGACATCCGTCAAGGAAGTTGAGAAGAATGCAAAGGAGTCGGCCCGCCAGTCCGAAAGGGTTACGAGCGAAGCAGCAACGCTCGGCATGACCTCTATCGAGAAGACCATCGAGGGGATGAGGAAAATCAAAATGTCGGTGGAGCGCACCGATGACTTGATTCGGAAACTCGGGGGCAGGTCTGACGAAATCGGGAAGATACTCACCGTCATTGATGAAGTCACCGACCAGACGACGCTTCTTGCTCTGAATGCGGCGATATTAGCTGCTCAGGCGGGAGAACACGGAAAGGGCTTCTCGGTGGTTGCCGAAGAGATCAAGGATCTGGCGGAGCGGACCGCCTTTTCGACCCAGGAGATAGTATCGCTCATTCAAGCAGTTCAGCAAGAGGTGAAGAACGCCGTTGAAGCTACGCGGGAGGGGCTTGTTTCTGTGGAGGACGGGTTCAGAATGTCAAAGGAGGCAGGTGACACCTTGCGGAAGGTGCTGGAGAGCGCAAAGCAGTCCTCGGAAATGTCGCGTTCTATAGAGCGTACCACTACAGAACAGGCGAGGGCTGTAAACCTGGTTACCGGGGCGATGGAGCGCGTGAGAAACGGAGCAACCCAGATTGCGAGCGCCACAGCAGAACAGTCGGGAGGGGCGGTCCTGATCATGAAGGCTACGGAAAAGATGAAAGAAGTATCGAGACAAGT
>DMNE01000236.1:0-183 GCA_003453735.1 Nitrospiraceae bacterium
GTTTGTGTAGTAGGCTTTCCGTTCAAGGTTGTATCAAGTATTAGTATTCTTCATATTTCCTATAAAGACAGCCATGACCCTGTCTCCATCAAAGGCTGTTATTTCTCCTCCGTTGTCCCGGATTATACGGCAGGCACTTATTAAATATGACTTATATATTTCTGCCGCAAACCAATCTTTGAA
>DMNE01000236.1:242-2511 GCA_003453735.1 Nitrospiraceae bacterium
TTTGCAGAATTCATCTTACACTATGGTTTTAGGCATTGTGCTGAAAAGTCCATCCCTTCTTTTTGTTCATTTCAACGGGAACTCCTGAACAGTTTCGCGTTTCTCGATACCTATTAGTTAGCGGGGCGTAACAAAACGAAGAGGGGGCCAAGCCCCTTCACTGTATAGTTTTTGTATAGTAGACACCCACAAAAGAAGGGAAAGGAGTATAAAAATAGTTACCTCCTTCCCGGGATACTTTGCCAGGGTTGGGGGCGCGGGTTTGAATCCCGTCGCCCGTTCTATTGAAATTGTAGACTTATAAAGCCTGTGCGTTCCGCTCCTTTCGTACCACATAGTTTTTTTGTGTAGTAGTCTTTCCATCCCATGTGGTATCCCAGCGTCATCGTTTACACCTCATGACTAAGGGCTAAATTGGCACCTCTGCGAGTCATTGTGAGGTTTGATCCTACTTCGCCTGTGTCCTATCCAAGCCGGCGCCGTTCCCAAAAGGAAACTGCCATTATAACTGCAACAGCAGTTTGACGGTCGGAGGATGTCCTATCCGAGAAAAAGGCCCCAGGTTGCCCCGGGGCCACTTGAGAGGAGGTAAGAAAAGGAGAAGTATCCTTATTTAAATTCTATGAGCTAATATGTATAGGTATCTGTGATGAGAATCACAAAAATCGACCTTTGGCCCGACCACTTGCTATTCAGAACGCGCAGATTCCACCTGCCCTCTAATTTTTAATAAGGATCTTAGAATTGCGAGTTCCAGTTGTAAGTCTGCATCAAAGGGTCAAAGGCATGCCCAAAACAAGGGGCTTGCCCGAGCTTTTCCATCTCCGATGTGAGGTTTGGCAAAATTGGACGGCAAATGCAAGGGTTTTTCATGGCAGATAGGCAAAAAGGAGAGAAAGGATCATAAACGCTCCCCTTGACAACCCTAAAGATAAGTCTTTACAATTGTTGACAACGGAGCGGAAAAGGCAGCTCTTATCTTGGCATGACCCTGCCGAGGCTCGGGTCGGGAGTCCGAATTTCTTCCCTGCTCCATAACAGAAGTCGTTCGCAAATTATCGGCTCGTTGAAAAGGTTCTTCACGGTGCACTTGTTTCGGCACTTAAGGACTGCTATGCTTTCACGGCGGCGTACCCAAGTGGCTAAGGGAGAGGTCTGCAAAACCTCGATGCAGCGGTTCGAATCCGCTCGCCGCCTCCAGTCTTCACGGACGCCCGAAGATGACCCCTCAGCGCAACATATCCTCTGTCCCCAAGCCAAAACCACACAGAACGATTTTCAAGGGTCAAGATGACTGTTGGAGGATACCTAATACTCGTATTTTGATTAGGCGATAATAGAGAACCGCATCCTGTGAAGTATCTGTCTTGAGAGATTAGGCGTCAGCATGGAAGAGTCCATCCGATTGAAGCAGCCTATGTCATGTGGGTGAGGTTCGAATCCCGCCGTCGCTCCATAAGACAAAATACTAGCAAAAATACGACAGTTTACCCCTCATAAATAGGAACATAACCATTTGAATTTAAAAGATATTTCCTTGACCAGCCTTTCTATTTAAACTATGATAGAGATGGGCAAGGAAGAAGATGTTTCCAATAACCTTTAGAAAAGGAGGACAAAATGGAAACAACAGTAAAACATAGCATGTGGAGTTTAGTATTTGCTCCATTCACGGGACTCGCTTATGTTATCTTACTGCCATTGGTGGCAATCTCTGTCGTGGCGGGTATCGCCATCACGAAAATTGTCGAACCAGCATTGGGAACCTTAGCCACTGTTGTGTCATTTGGCTGGAGACCTGTTGAGGCTTATCTTACTGGTAGGAAAACCAAAAAAGGAAGGAGGTTGTAGGATGAACTCACTATATGATGCCGTGACGCGAGTAAAAAGTATTGAGTACGTAATGGCTTTGGCATTTATAGCTGGCTTTCTAATCCTCAATGAGCTTTTAAAACCAAAACCCTTCGGAACATTGGTCAGTTTGGTGAGAGAAGAGGCAACTATTGGGTTTGCTACAGCAATCAACACCATCAAAAAGATTGCAATAGCGCCATTCATCGGTTTAGCGTATGTCGTAGCACTGCCTTTTGCGCTCGCCTATGCTATAGGAACTGCTCTTGCAAGACCATTAGCCCCTGCATTCTCTTTTGGTTGGAGACCTGTTGAGGCTTATCTCACGGGTAGGAAAACCAAGAAAGGAAGGAGGTCGTAAGGTGGACACCCGATATGATTTTGTAACGCATGTAAAAAGTATGGAGTACGTAATGGC
>DMNE01000399.1 GCA_003453735.1 Nitrospiraceae bacterium
ATTATCATTCATATTTTCCGCCCCTCCGGGAGATCTGGGCGAGCGTATTTCGACACGCCCTTAAGAGAAATTCTGCCGTGAAATCCTCGCAAAACCTTACTTGCTCATCTTTTGGCTTTTTCTCCAACAGACGGATGGCGTTCTTAAATTCTCTGGCGGCTTCCCCAAGCTTTCTCTGGTATCGATACATATTCCCGAGGTTAAAATAGGCGAGAACCGAATCGGGCGCCACATAGATCACCTTCCTAAATTGTGCCTCCGCCTCCTTAAGATCTCCGGTCTTATAAGATAAGACGCCTAAAAGGTAATACGCTTCAACGCTGAGATTGTCCGCCTTTACGATCTTTCCAAGGAGATCCGCCGCTTCTTTATATTTCGCCTCATTCGCCAGGATCGTCGCCTTTGTAAGATCGGCGAGGCTATGCCTTTTGTCTTGAGCGGCCGTGTGATCGGGTGAGGAGAGGAAGGCCGCATCACACGGTTCGTCAACTGGTAGAGTCGGGTCTTCGACCTGCTCAGAAGGTTTGAAATCTCCCTCCAGCCCGAGGTTTCCACCCGAACTCAAGCCAAAGGGTTCAGATCGGAGCCTCAGGGGTGACCCCGAGCCCTCAACCTTTACTTCGGCTTTGAATGCTCCGATCGGGGCTGCCGAAAATGTCAAGCCCTCGATGTTGATCTCCGGGACAGCCATGAATGGCTTCATCGCATCTTCCTGAATCGGCCCCAACCTCTTCTTGTAGATGAAGGTCTGTGGGAACTCAACTCTCTCAAACCTATTGGTGATTTGCCACAGGGTCTCCGTATGTCCGAGAAAAAGATAACCATCCTGGGCAAGGCAGTTATAAGAATTCTCAATGACTCGCTGCGTTGCCTGAGGATCGAAGTAGATAATGACATTTCTGCAAAATAGGATATCTACATTCTGCATCTTTTCATGTAGGCATGGGTCTCTGGCCAGGTTGTGATATTCAAACTCGACCAACGCTTTCACGTCATCCCTTAGGTGGTAGGTTGAGCCCTGTGTCTTGAAATACTTCTCCAGGTATTCCTTCGGCAGATGGCCTATGTCTTTGTCGCCGTAGACGGCTTCTTCGGAGGAAGTCAGGCTCTTTCTGTTGATGTCTGTGCCCAAAATGGAGATCCTCCACTCTCCGTAAGAAGGGAAAACCTCCATCATAGCCATCGCGATGGAATAGGCCTCGTCTCCTCGAGAACACCCTGCCGACCATGCACGGATACACTTATCTCCTGAATTCACCTTCCTCTGGATAATTTCAGGCAAAACAAACCTCATGAGCACGTCAAACTGAGCCCTATTTCTGAAGAAATAAGTCTCGCCTATCGTGATCAAATCGAAGAGCTCCCGTATTTCAAGACGCCCCTCCGGATGAAATTTCAGAAGGTTATAGTATTCCCGGTAGGAGTCGTAACCCCGGTGCTGTAAACGCTCCCAAAGGGCGCGATGCAAGGACTGCCTCCTGCCTTCGTCAAAGCTGAGGCCGCTCGCCTCAATGAGCAGCTTTTGAAAAAGGCCGAAATCGTCCGGGGCTAAGGGTAAGATATCTTTCATCGCTCAAGAGCCGATAGTTCAACAGCTTCCTTTTTTGTTAGGATGTGCTCCAAGTCTAAAATGGCTATCATTCTGTTACCCACCGTCGCGATGCCCGATACGACATCTGTCTCCATTTGCATGGACACGACTTCCGGTGTCGGTCTGATATGTTCTTCGGATAAAGTGATAATCTCCTTTAAACTGCTGACTGTGAGGCCGACGATGGACTTGTTTACCTTACAGACGATGATTCTTTTGTTGTTTTCGTCTTCGATCTGCCTCGCGTCGAGTCTCTTTCTCAAATCGATTAAGGCAACGATATGTCCTCTCAAATTGATGACCCCATCGATGAAGGGTGGGGTTTTGGGGAGTGGATAGATCGCTTGTGGTCTTAATACCTCGCGCACACAGGAGATATCTAACCCCATCTCCTCATCTGCCACACTGAAGACCAGGATCTGTCTGTCCTTTTTCTTCTCTTGGTTTTCCTTTTGCATTTCTCGCTTAATGGTCACTCTACTTGGAAGGCATGGCCGAAACCCTATCTCACTATCGAAACGATCTCTTCTGCGATGCTTTCCAACGGCAGGACTTTGTCGATCACGTCCATCTCGATGGCGGCTTTGGGCATGCCGAAAACAACACAACTCTTTTCATTTTGGGCAATGGTCTTACCATAGAGCTGTTTGATCGCCTTCATTCCCATCGCTCCATCTCTCCCCATGCCCGTTAGAATGGCCGCCAAACTTCCTTTTCCATAGGCCCTGGCTACCGATTCCAACAAGACATCTCCCGAGGGCCTGTGTCCTCCGTAGGCCGGTTCATTCGAAAGAACTATCTTTCCGCTTTCCTCGACCCTCATCTGGACGCCGTCCGGGGCGATGTACGCCACTCCGGGCTGTACGGCCTCCGAATCTTCTCCAATCTTCACCTTGATTTTGCATTCCTTATTCAGCCAATCCACCAGGCCTGGCAGAAAACCGCTGGTGATGTGCTGGACGATGACGATGCCACAGGGGAAATCTTCAGGNNGGTCCGCCGGTGGACGCCACAATGGCAACGATCTTATCCGAGATTTCTATCCGGGGAGCCTTGACATCAACGACGGACCTGTCGTTCCGCAATCTCCCGCGTGGTTGGTCCGTCACTCTGACGCCCGTCAAGAATTTTATCTTTGCGATCAGGGCCTCCCCAGACCTTTTCTGCCCAGCTAACTCCAGCTCACTCTTGTCAATTACGTCCAATGCGCCGTGAGAGATCGCTTTGAATACTTTCTCCATCCCTGCCTTAAAGACGGTTGAGGCCACAATCAGTATCGGTGTCGGGTTCGAGGCCATGATCTGCCTCGTCGCCTCGAGTCCATCGATGACAGGCATGTCCATATCCATGGTGATGATATCCGGCTTGAGATGGGGCACGAGGTCTACCGCCTCTTTTCCGTTATTCGCAACCGCCGCCACGAGAATCTGCGGATCGCAGTTCAGGATACTTGTCAGGATCTTACACATCAGTGGAGAATCGTCAACGACCAGCACCCGTGTCAGGGCCTTGACTCCCGGTTCCATATCAGCCTGCTACCCCACTAATCGTTCGATGGTATCTAAAAGATTCGTCTGCTCAAATGCGCTCTTGACAAGGTAAGCGGCCGCACCGACCTCAATCCCCCGCCTTTTATCCTCTTCCTTCTGCAAAGCGGTCACCATCACAACGGGTATATCCTTGTACCCCTCGTTATTCTTCAGGGTTCTGCAAAGCTCGAATCCATCCATCCTGGGCATCTCAACATCACTGACAATAAGGTCGTATTGGTTGTTTACCATTCTATTCAGTGCGTCCAAGCCGTCCACCGCTGTATCCACGAGGTATCCGTGGGTCTCCAATATACTCTTCTCAAGCTCCCTGGTCGAGAAAGCGTCTTCCACGACCAAAATTCTTTTCTCTTTGTACTTCCCTTTGGGAGCGTTTTTCTGCCCACTGACATGCGCAAGGCCCCGAGCGCTGTGGGCCACTAGGTCTGTTGTATCCAGGACGACCACGACCTCACCGGTTGGCATGATGATGGCGCCGCTTACATTCTTCACCTTCCCCAAATGCTTCCCTAAACTCTTGATAAATGCTTCTCCTTCTCCGGCAATCCCATCAACGATGAAACCCACTCGGCTGTCGAGGGAGGTTGTCATCACCACCAGCATTTCTTTCTTCGCCTCTCCCTTATCATCCCCTGCGGGCGGAAGTCCGAGCACTTCATTCAATCTTACCAAAGGTACAATATGCTCACGGAACGGAATTGCCATCCTTCCTCCAGTGACAGAGACATCGTTCCTGCTCACCTTGACACTCTCTGTAACGGAGAACATGGGGAGGGCAAAGAGCATGTTCTGCACCTTTACCAAGAGCACTTGAATAATGGCAATGGTTAACGGCAAGACCAGTGTGAATTTTGCCCCTCTATTTTTCTCAGTTTCTAAGATCACTCGGCCTTTTAGATTTGTGATGTCCCGCCGGACGATATCCAGCCCCATTCCCCTTCCGGAAACTTCCGTGACGATGGGACTCGTGGAATAACCGTTCATAAAAACGATGTTCATCACCTCTTTATCCGACATGCCTTCTAGGTTATGATTGGATAGAAGCCCTTTCTTCAGGGCGGTTTCTCTTATTTGGGCAATATCCATGCCCCTTCCGTCATCCACTACAGTGATCACCACGTTATCGCCTTCGTGAGAGGCGGAAACCTTTATTGTTCCATCCCTTGGTTTACCGAGGGCTGCCCTCACCTCAGGCTCTTCAATCCCATGATCGATGCAGTTGCGAAGGATATGGATGAGAGAGATCTTTATCCCTTCCAGAACCTTCTTATCAAGTTCGTTTTCTTCTCCGGAAATCATTAAGTTGACCTGTTTCCCTTGTTGGGATGCGATATCCCTTACCATACGGGGAAACCCCTCAAAAATAGTGGACAAAGGCAGCATTTTTATCTCTTTGATCTTAGCCTGCAATTCATCGATCACTGGGTCGAGGTGAAACGCTTCCGTGGAGACATGATCGTATAATTCCAGGGTCCGTTCCCTCAGTCGCTGCATCTGCGTCTCGCATTGACTGAGCCACTTTGTCACTTCCCCATTTTGGGAGGAGAATCCCTTCTTAATGGCTTCGCTTAAACTCGAAACACTTTTCTGCGCCTCCCTGCTGAGCTTGAAAAGCCTTTTTGCCTGGGCGCTCATCGCGGAAGCCTTCATATTGTTGATGACGACCTCCCCGACCAAATAGAGGAGTTTGTCCACCCTGCTCATCGGAACACGGATGTATTCCTCCGTTGGTCCGGACGGGTGAGGGGCGACGGTTTCGCTGGTGCGGTCCACGATTTTATCCGGTGCCTTTTTGACCTTCTGATCCTTCTGTTGGTCCTGTGGGTCGCCTTTCTCTTTTTCGTCTTTTGCCTGAATTTCGGCAGCCTCCTTTTCCCTCTTCGACCCTCTCTTCTTTTTCTTCCGTGTTCGGATTGGCTGGGCCGCAGAGATGCACTCTTCCAGGTCCCTGCAAATATCCGAGGCATCGACATCGACCTCGGCGTCTATCTTCTTCTCTTGGGCGATCTTTTCTAAGATGGCCCGGATCGCATCCAATCCTTTGAATATTCCCTCCGCCATCGAGGAATTGAAAACGGCCCTTTTCCCAGCGACCTCTTCAAAGATGTCTTCTATCCTATGGGCGATATCCTGAATTTCGTAAAATCCGAACACTCGGGCTGCCCCTTTCAAGGTATGCACTTCTCTGTTTAAGCTGCTTGCCAGGTCGACGTTGTCAGGCTGCTTCTCCAACGCGACGAGTCCGTTCTCCAGTTTGGTCAAATGGTCCTCGGTTTCGGCCTTGAAAATCGCGATGAGATCTTTCATCTCAGGCATACTTCAAATCCTTCGGTTTCCCCGTTTCTTTCGCCCCTGATTTAACGTCCGCTATCGCGCGCTTAAGCTCCTCCGAGAGGGTATTGAGCTGTGCTGCGGAGGCCGCTGCTTGTCTGGTTGAAGAGACAAACTGTTTGGTTACAGAATCTATTTCCCTCATGGCCTGCACCACCTGCTCCGACGCAAATTTTTGCTGTTGTGTCGCGATGGAAATTTCCTTCGCGGATTTTGCCGTCTCCTCGATCATCTCCAGACCTTTTTTTACCCAGTTGGTGGAGCCTTCGATACTCATGATCGTGGCGTTTGTCTCCCCTTGGATTTCATTTATAATCTGACGGATTTCTTCAGTCGATTCCGAGGACCGTTCGGCAAGTTTCCTCACCTCTTGAGCAACCACGGCAAAGCCTCTTCCTACCTCTCCCGCTCGGGCTGCCTCGATGGCCGCGTTTAAGGCCAGGAGATTCGTCTGGTCGGCGATATCGTCTATGAGTTTTGTGATATTGCCGATGGATTGAGACTTCTCGCCTAAGGCGAGAATCTTTCTCGCCGTATCATTGACCTTCGTATTGATCTCCTGCATCCCTGCCAAGGTGTCCCCAGCTAACCGGGCGACGGTTTCAGCGTTCTTGGCGATGCGGGTGGCTGTGGTATTCAGTTCCTCAATGGTGGTGGTCACCTCGCTGACCCCGGAGGACTGTTCCGCTGCCCCTGTTGCNNGCCTGCGTTGTTAATGTGGTTGACCATCCGCTTCAGCGCCTCTTCTGCCTGCTTGCGATCCGTGATGTCCTTGATCGTCCCCTTGTAGCCGATAATATTTCCCTCAGGATCCCTCCTCGTGGTCACCGATAGCAAAGCACAGATTTTGGACCCATCCTTCCTTCTTAGCTCTAACTCTAAATCCTTTACATAGTTCTGTCTTGCCATGATCTCCTGAAACTTGCTTCGATCTTCGGGGTTGAAATAGGTTTGGGCCACCTTGATTTTCGCGAGCTCTTCTTTATTGTCATAGCCGAAAAGCTGAACCAGGGCTTCATTCAGGTCGACAAAATTCCCATCCGTCGTAGTGATGAATAGCGGCTCTTTGGACTCATCAAACAATGTGCGAAATTTAACCTCCGATTCGTGAAGCGCCTGCTCTGCCAGTTTGTGCTCGGAGATGTCCCGTATCATCCCTCTAAACCCGATCGGTTTCCCTGACGAATCTTTCTTTAATGTTATAGAGGCCGCAACGTATCCTTTGGTCCCGTCTTTTCTTATAATCTCATAATCGCAATCTCCACCAGCCTCTCCTGTTCTGTAGACTTGATTAAAGGCTTCAAACAATTTTTTTCCGTTCTCTTGATCTGTATACTGCCGGTTATTCATACCCATCAATTCCTCTTTCGGGT
>DMNE01000384.1 GCA_003453735.1 Nitrospiraceae bacterium
ACCCACAGATTCTGCGGAAGAACCATTTTTCGTAAGTATCTCGAATGACTGCGGATTCGGCTCCACAGCGATGACTTTCCCGTTTGAGTGTCGAACGACATGACCAATCAAAATGGCGTAGGCCCCATGGTGCGCTCCGATATCAATAATAGCCGAAGGGCCTTTCAACGCGGAAACAAAATTGCAGACGGCATGGATTTGAACATAGTCTGTATACTTGACGATTTCGGAGAGACATCCACCCTTAGGAAGTCTCAACTTGCGGTAACTCGGGAACACCGTATTATACGTTACTATAAGCTGATGTCCAAAGGCTTCCATTCTTCTGCCACCGCTTAAACGCCAAAATAACCGTAAAAGATTTGTGGCAGTTCTGTAAATGGTGGACTTTACACTCATACCACTTAATTATGTACAATATCCATACGTTGAAATCGTTACCTCCCTGAAAAGATCAGTAGAAAAATTCTCTTTCACACGCCCATAGCCGCTTTGTCCCATCGCTTTTGCTTTTTTAGGATTTAAAAGAAGATCGGTAATTGCCCCTGCCAGCTCCTTACTGTCTCCCACATGCACAAGATATCCGCTTGTTCCATCCTCTACCACCTCAGCTAATCCGTCCACTCGTGTCGCCACGACCGGCACACCGGTTGCCATAGCCTCGGCAGCAGAAAGTCCAAACCCCTCAAAAAGTGAGGGAACAGCCACAATATCCATAATCGCATACAGGCGAAAAACCTCTTTAGGCGTCCTTTGGCCAAGCCATAAAACATGATCAGCAGTGCCAAGCGAATGAGCCTTTTGTTGCAGCTTTTCGCGATCAGGACCGTTTCCGACGACCACCAGCATAACTTCTGGAATTACCTTAAGGACCTCGACCATCGCATCCAAAAGCACCGTCTGGCCCTTTTCCTCTCGAAGCCTACCAACAACACCGACAACCTTCTTGCCACTTATACCCAGAGATCGCTTAAGTTCCTCCCTATTTACACCGGCGACAGACTCACCAATCTCTTGCAGGTCAATAGAGTTATAAATCGTATAGTGTTTCCGTTTGCAGAGCAGCGTACCGGGCTCCAGTACAGCACTGTTACCAAACCATGATTCTTCGACCGCCCTCGAGTTGCAGAAAAAGGCGTTGCAAAGCCTCGCTGCAGTTCGTAAGAGGAATTTGGCCCTCCAGCCATATGTGCGCCCAGGCTGGTGAACCGTGGCAAAAACTGTTTTCACTCCCGCTACCTTGGCAGCCACTATTGGAACTAACCCGGGTGCGATATATTGGACATGAACAATATCAGGATTGAGTTCCGAGAATAAGTGTCTTAACTTCTTGAACAGATTCACTAGGCCATCCTCACGATTAAGTTTCATGAGCATGACATGCGCCCCGGCTGCCTGAACTTCTTCAACCATCGAATCATCATATTCGTAATAACAGCAGACGGAGACCTGATAACCTCCGGATTTCAAGACCGTAACCAGGTTGAGGGTTTGGATTTCCGTGCCACCGACGAACAGTACCGGAATAGCAATGACCACATGTTTATTTGTTACTGGTGAATTCATGTTTCAATAAGGCCTTCACATAATCTCGCGATTTAATAATCGCGTTCAACACTGCTACATAGAAAGCCGCCGTACGATTTTTCTTACTTTTTGCGCTTGTCATCCCCCACATCTTCCGAGCCCAGAGCGGGAGATTCTTTTCCATGAAAGAAGGGAGCATTTTGTCGAGTTCATCTCTCAGGCCAAAGGCTTTTTGGGTCCATTCTTGCTGTTTATACAGGAGCGACTGAAAAAGCAGCAGGTTGATAAATTTTACAGCCTGAAGCTGCACTTGTGTAATATCTTCGTCATCTAGTAGTGTCTTGTTTCCTTTATGAAAGAGCACCTGAAAAACATAATCCCTGGCAAGTTCAAGAGTCAGTAGACCACGTTGTCCTGTTACGGAATGTCCGTGGTGCCGGAAACTGGCCAATGGCTGGGAAATGCCGACAACATCGGTGAATGCGCCCACCCGGAGAAAAAAATCGTCATCCGCAATATGTCCTGCTTCCTTCCTGTAAGTGCATTCCGCGAGAAGCAGATTTCGCTGAGTCGTTACACCGGGGCAGCGGTGTATATGATTATTTGTCACAACCCCGTTAAGGTAGTTCCTCGCATACTCCTTGCCAGAATAGAAAACGGGCTCAAGGGAATAAGGTTCAGGAGGTCCCTTTATGATTGCTCCGTGTTCGTCTATATAGTTGCATGCTGAGTAAAAATGCTTGATCGATGGAAAGCGCCTCAAAGCTTTTTCAATATGTTCCAGATACTCAGGATGAAGCAGGTCGTCCTGGTGAAGAATCGTCACAAAGTCCCCTGAGGCCAGCTCAATCGCTCTGTTCCATGCATCAACGAATCCTGTTGCTTCCTGATGAAAATGGTATTTAAGTTTACTCTCGTAACTTTTCGCAATCTCCACAGTTGCATCTGTTGATGCATCGTCGATAAGTAAAACCTCATCCGCCAGCCGGGTTTGCTGCAGAGCAGCCCCTATTGCTAAGTGCAGAAACTGTGCTCCATTATGGGCTGGAATAACTATAGAGAAACGATACATGATTAGGATCGTCCGGATAAATAACGATTAACTTCATAGAAAACCGTTTCAGGAGCAATATTTTCTACTGCATTATCTGAATATATTATTTTCGCAGTTATGCCATTTCCATAGGAACCACTAAATGGATTGTATTTTTTAGATCCGAGATACCTTCCCATTAAGATAACACCAGGCGTTCCTAATGCATTCGCGAGATGAGCAGGACCACTATCAATGCCGATAAAGATCTTGGCTCTGCGAATCACCTCAGCAGATTCCAGGATTGAAAGCTGTCCACACAGGCTCATACAAAGGCCGGCAGTCTGGTCGATAAATGGCTTCAGACCGATTTCAAAAATTGGGTTGTTGTATTTCACCTGCATTTCTTTGAGCAACGTTTCCCATTGCTCTTTTGACCAGTCTTTTTCTTCAGCATTCGACGTGCAGTTGATCGCAATGAATTCATGTGGAAGACGAAGTGCATCAACTCTCTTGACCACGCTCTGTGGTATATATACCTTGGGACCTTCATTGAGAGCGGATAATCCAGCGCTTTGTGCCATGGCTGAAAGAAGACTACCATAATGGAAATAATTTGTGAGGTTAATCTTGGAAGCACCCTTCGTCTTTCTAAGAGGATTTCTGCATAAAGAACACCAACGATCGGGGAAATGAAGGTCGATAACCTCATCAAAAAGTCCACTGTTCATCAAAAGCATCCGTTCCGTAAGGCAGTGGATGGGGAGAGTCATGTCGATATGGGGATTCGTGTCAATTAATTCCCTATAAGCTCTTTTGACTCCCCACACAATAAATGATTGCGGTTCTTTCTCTTTTAAATACCTGCCAATCGGCTCGCACGCCACAATATCACCCAGATGCTCGAGGAGCATAACTGCAACCAATCGCCCATTTGGCTTTTCTCTCTTTATATGTGATCGTAGTCTTTTAAGTAAGAAATAATTACTGGTCAAATTAACACGTACGCGTGTTCCATGACGTAGGTGTCTATAGAATTTATCTATATTTTGAAACATTAATGAATAGAGTTTTATTGCTTGCCCAAGTTACAAAAAAGTGTCTTTCCTATTCTTATATCAAACAGGTATTATTGTTCTAACGCCTATCGTCAGATTTTTTAAGGACAATCATTCATCGGAAATGACACCTTATCTCCCTTTTTGAATACTATCTCTCCCAAGGGTGTCTTTATTGGCGCTGAAAGATCGAATCGTTTGTCAANNTCATTTATAATATACCGGAAGCCTATCCTTATCAGGGATATCATATTCGTTCATACTCATATATTTGTCTGCAAACAAAACAGCGGAAACATTGGATTCTTCTAATTCTGCAATCAAATCTTTTTGCATCTCTTCAGTTATAGCCCATCCGAGGCAATAATATTTTGTAGGCAATTTGTAGCCAAGAGATGGATAAAGCAGAGCCGCCGAATGACTAATTAACAACTGTCTTTGGCCTATATGATTGGCCTCAAGATACTTTTTTGTTACACAGACATCTTTGTCATAATGAGAATTCACCTCCAATTGCAGAGTTGAAAATAAGTCATGAGAACATTGTTTCGGTTTCTTGCTCATATAGTCTCTCAAGAAGCTCATATCTGCTTGACTAATAGTGGTGAGCGCATGCCAAGGTTTGTTGTAAAAAATACCAGTGGAGAAATTAAAAAAGGCAAAAAAAATGCTTATTATAATAATTTGTGACCATTTATTTAACAACGATGAAGAGACGATAACCCTTGCAAAGAATAAGGCTATGATGAAATATATAATTCCGGCAAACCAATAAATATGCGGCAAATCACTTCTGCTAAAGGCGCTCCTTAGACTCAAGACTGAGTAAATAATAAGCAGCAAAGAAAATATATCTAGTGAGGTTGCTTTCTTACTATTCGTATAAATATATTTGCATGCAATCGCAAACATTGCAAATACTGTTATCACAGGATATACAGCATCCGGAGCGTAACGTAATAAGTTACGTGACAGAAGAAACTGATAATTCTGACTGCCAGACAATGGAAGGGGAAAAGGAAAGCCGGTTGAATCTGTGAGGTACTTGGCGAAGATACCAAAGACCACATGATACCACTCATGGCTTGGCCATCCAAAAACACTATAGATAAAAATAGCGGAACTCAATACACCTCCTGTAAATAAGAACAACTGTAAGATTCTATCTTTGAGTATTTCTCTGTTATGAATTATCGATACTGTAATGAGATAGAATGACAGCAGAATAACTGGCATAAAACGATAAATACCTGTATCAATACGATAGATATGAGCAATAAATATCAGTACTCCTGAGAAAATAAATTGATACCACCTTTTCGCCTTAGAATAAATGAAGAATGAAAGAGAAACAAAAACCAGATCAGCAAGTATTAAACTGCTTGAATTGAATAATAACATTACACCTAAAATGAGTAGGGCAAAATATCCCAACTGCATCCCGTAAGAAAGCAATAGGATAGTCGGGATACTCAGACTCAGAAAAAAGGCTTTTGCTATCATCATAGTCGGGAAATCATTTCTTGCCATTATCTTAAAAAAGAGCGCTGTTATCCCTGTATCACTGAAACCATGAGGCCAGAAATATGTGACAAACGGCTTTCCTCCTTCAATCAAATCTGTTGCCGAGGTGAATACCTCCCCATGGTGATGAGCGTCAATGATCGGTGTATAGTTTTTCGAAATGATCACCGAGATATAAGACATCCAAATCACACAAACTATAATTGTTATAAAGATTGAAAAACGCGCTGGGCGTTCACATTCTCTATCAATCAAACAGTTAAAAAAATGATAAACAAAAGATACCAATACTATTATTGTGGCGAAATGAATTATCCACAATATCGGTCGGTATAGAGATATTTGTGCACTTATCATAACAAGACCCACCAATGATAAAGGAAGTGTGACAAAGAGTTTTGTAAGTTTACTTTTGATAAGATGAAAAGCGAAAGATATTAACGGTATCGACATAAGTATTAATGCTACGGCTCTTAGTTCGATGTTTTTGGGATAATGATGAAAAGAGGGCCATCCATCAGCTATCCATTTCGGACTGAAACTGTTTGAACTAACAAAAGATATAATTATGCTTATTGCAATGATACTGAGGATAAGCTGTGAAGTCTCAAAAAGCGCTTCCATAAATTCATGGTATTCTGGGGATAATAATGATTTATGGTTTTTTCTCATAAATGCATATACCTCTCCAACAGGGAGTCGTATGTGCTCATTTTAAGTTCTTTGGGAATAGCCTGAGATATGTATACCTTATTTTGAGTAAGATGGTTACTCTTTATTCGACACAATTTATGTTTTTGCATCCAGCCGGTAATGATCCTCTGATTATAGTAATTCTCATGGGAAAGATAATCTGCGGCATCTTCAGCTCTTTTCCTATCTGGAACCAATTTGATTCTGTTGGTTTCCAAAATCAATCGCTGCATCAATAGGGTCTGTGTATTCCTTGCGGTAGACTCTTTCATATTCCTGGGCCTGGTTAAACCTCTCAAGCATCCTTACGGTCTGCGGATGATGCCCTCTTGCAGGCACATGTTTGAATACCAAATCCGTCCTTTTCCAACCTATTACGTATACATTGAGATCCCATCACGCCTATCTTGTAGAACCATTCGTATTGGTGATGTGTTTGTAACCAAATATACGAGTCTGACAGGAGGAAAGGGCAGCCCATCAGTCATGCCCTTTCTCTTGACATGCGTGTTCAGGAAGGGGCCGTAAAGGTACCGGAGAAAGTCTTTGGCCTTGACGTGGAGATCCTCCGACCTGCGGTAAGCGTACGCCGCCAGTCTGTACAAGCGCAGCGTCCTGAAAATACCCTTTATTTGCGGCTCTCATCTTCCCCGCAATATACACAGCACATTTTTATCTGAATAGTGCACAGGGCTTACGCACAAAATACATGCAGCTCAAATAGCGATAAGGCAGGCCGCTGTTCTGCAACCTCTTCTTATGCCCTGTTAAATCATAGAATTCCACCTTTCCGTTATGGTCTCCTTCACAGGAGTTAGTGGCGGGCGCTGCCTCGATGATACAGTTGCGGCTCTCACAGATATTCTGTATTTCATTATGCTCCAGGACATGCATCTCGTACCTAAAGTCATGATGGAGTTGTTTGGGCGGAATTAACCATCTCTTCATTGCGACCAGAAAGGGAAATCTCTGTTTTATTGCCTGTTTGGCCCTGATAGCAAAAGGCGGCTTGCTCTCCTGTGGATTGAGGAAATCGATCGGGATTTGAAAAAACCGCCAGCCCGCCGGGCCGAACGATGCGAAGGAATTCATCCAGGTAGCGTTTCTGATAGTCGTTTGGGATATGCTGGAGGACGATGTGGGAATAGATAAAGTCTACGGAGTCATCTGGGAACTGGGGCAGAGAGTCGCACTGATTGACCATAAAGTCAACCCCCTTGACATAGGAACGAGCGAGGTCGACAGTCTTCGGCGAGATATCGACCCCGAAGCCGCGTTGGAATCGTTTCCTCAACGCCTTACTGATGCGCCCCACGCCGCACCCGAAATCAAGAAAACAGCCGTCGTTCACCCTCAAAGACCTACTTTGCATGAACCGGAAAACCCTCTCGATTTCTTCATCACCAGTCGCAAAAAAATCTTCAACATTCCATTTTCCGCCGTAGTATCTGGAGTCGGTCAGAATTACCCACAGGGCATCCGCTTCGGCATCGCCCTGCCATTCCTTTGCATACTCATCTAAGGTTTTTGCCATGGGCGGTCCTTCCGGCTTCAACTTGAACGATGCCGGGCGAGCGCAATGCTGTCCCCGACCGTCCTGCTTTTCATCCTTCTTTTTATAAAAAAGAAAAGGCCGAACTTCCTGAGCGCCAGCAAAAGCCTCAGGGAAGCGGAGGAAATGGCCTTCTCAGTAAGGATGTGTAAGGGAGGAACGGAATAAAGTTTAAGTCCATTGCTATCAGCAAGATAGTGCAAAGTCCGCAGCGAATAGAAAGAAATGTGCTGCCCATGCTGTAACCCATAGTAATACCAATCCTCCGGCCGCGGCACAGGGGTAGGTAGCACCTCGGTGGTAAAAATGAGGTTCTTTGAAAGCGCAAGCATTGTCTTGATTTCCCTATTGGGCTCGACAAAGTGCTCAAAGCTCTCAAAAGAGGTGATCAACTCGACGTTTCCCAACTCCTGAGTATACTCAAAGCCGCGCGCAAGGAGATTGGGCGAGTAGCGGTCCAGCCAATAGAAATCGAATCCGATATCCCGCATTCGACGGGTAAAGATGCCGTAGCCGCCTGCGAAATCAAGATACTGTGCGTTCCTGTCGAATATGAAGTAAATGAGCACTGAGACGACCTCGGCAAGGGAAAGACTTCTCAGCAGCCCGCCGGTGTCGGGCAATGTCATCGATTCGGCATATGACTCCTGAAGCCAGAAGGGCTCTTGAGTTTGAAGAAAACCGCATGTGTCACAGTAGTAATAGGCGATATCGTATTTACGCAATATCGTCGCCCTAAACATTTCCTGCGGCAATGACGCGCAGATCCTGCAAAGCATCTTTTTATCCATTAGTTCTGCTAACACCCTGCAGAAGATGATACTGTCCAAGGAGAGGCATCACGTCTATCACCCGACCTTCAGTTTATGTTTCAGAATCTCCTTCAGCACCCGCAATTTGGTCCTTACTCCGAATATGTTGCGGGCGCTGAAGATGAACTCCATATTAGAAGGCTGCAAGAGCATGCTGCAGGTAGCGTACGTCCGGAGTTTTACCAATTCATCAGGCGTCAGTGCGTCAGTTCGGATCACACACTGATCTGCACCGTAACGATCATAATCGCCCTGAAGCAGATGGCCCTTTGCAATCATTTCGTCCCGCAGCACGGTCCCCGGGAATGGTATCACCAGCGAAAATCCGACGCAATAGGGCTTCAAACGTTTCGCAAGCGCGATACTGTCATACGCTGTCTTCCTTGTTTCCCCGATATTACCTATTAAGAAGGATGTAGTGGTCTTTATTCCGATCTCGTGCGTCATCCTAAACGAACGCTCGATCTCCTCGATGGTGATATTCTTCCCCATGTCCTTCAGCATCTCCTGATTTCCGTTCTCGGTTCCATAGAAGATCATCCAGACGTTCGCGCGCTTTGCGAGCTGCAGCAGATCATGGGTAATCAAAGCTTTGTTGACACGAAAGCAGATCCTGTAGAATATGTCCTTGTTCAGTCCCTTTTCTATTATGAGATTGAGCACCGTCTCGGCCCACCGTTTGTTCGCGTTGAATGTGTCATCCTGAAAATAGATTTCCCGCATGCCGTACATGCGATAGAGCCAGGCAATTTCATTCACAACCGCTTCAGGCTTCCTAGTTCTCACCCGTGATCCCCAAAACACCGGTGTGTTACAAAACTTGCACTGCCCAAAGCAGCCCCGCGAGGCCATGATGAACATACTTGGCATGGGCCCTCCGGGATAAGGCCCCTGAAATCTTTTCATCCCTTTCCTTCCGCCTATGAGGTCGAGGTTGGGGTAAGGGATATAATCGAAATCCTGAATGAACTGTCGAGGAGCATTCATCGTATCGCCATAGATGATACCCGGTATCTGCGCAAAGGATCTGCCCTCGGCGATTTCCATGAACATCTCTTCCCCTTCTCCCTCCACCACAACGTCGATATCCGGAAATTGCCTCAACGCTTCGATTTTCAGCGCGGACGGATGAGGCCCTCCGGCCACAACTAGTATTTGCTTACTGATCTGTTTTATAGCGCGAGAGACTTCTCGCGACGATCTTGTCTGATAGGTGTTCATCGTTATCCCAACGATGTCGGGTTTGAATTTCCTCGCGTGCTCTCCCACCCCGGCAGCGTCAACCCCATCACTTATCATCTGTAAAAGCAGCACTTCATGCCCGCGTTCGTGAAGCATCGAGCCTAATAAAAGCAGGGCCCCCGAAGGATAGCTCTCGCTGGACCTGGGGATATTCTCCTGGGGGCAAACCAGCAAAATCCTCATATCACCGCCAAATCTAATACGCAGTGTTTTGTCCGAACCCACTGCTTATGCACGGCGCATCGCTTTCTCGGCCTGATTTTGTCCCTCGACGACTGCCCCGATGATAGAGGACCAGCGGTTCTCCCATTGTTTCATGCTAAATGCCTTCTGGGAAGTCTCCCATCCGCATTTCTGAATACGCATCCTCTCTTCCGGAAAATCTATCAGTTTCAGCAAGGCGGCAAGAAGAGACTCGTGCGTGGGCCAGCAGAGCAGGCCATTGNNCCATTGAAGCCGTCGATGACCTCAGTGATGGTACCTCCCATGTTCGTTGCCACAACGGCGCATCCGGCCGCCATCCCTTCAAGTACGGACAGACAGGTTGCCTCGCCACACAGAGAAGGAATCACTGCAATATCATGCTCCTGATGGATCTTCAGGGCATCGTCGGTCTTGTAAGAGGTGATATGGACCCGCCTGTCTTGAGAGAAGGCATCCCTCACAAATCCTTCGTCCGGCCCCTCGCCGGCAAAGGTTATTTCGATGTCGGGACGGGCCTCAAGAAGTTTCTTGAACACCGTTATTATCAGATGGGTCCCTTTTTCAGGAACGAATCTCCGTGCAAGAATGATTTTGAGTGGCCCTGCATCCTGGATATTTTCTCGGTTTCTCTCCCACTCTGCTGCTGGCGCGGGGTTTGGGTTATAGAAGAGGCGTCCGCCGGCGTANNCTCCTTGCAAAAATGATTTTTAGAGGCCGTGCATCCTGGATTTTTTCTCGGTTTCTCTCCCACTCTGCAGTCGGCGCGGGGTTCGGGTTATAGAAAAGGCGCCCGCCGGCACTGGGGCCGCGGAAACTCCTATACCAGTTCAAGAAATACAGATCGACCGCGACACGGTTGTAACAGGTCTCAAACCTCCGCAGCCCGCGCAATTGACACCGGTAGCGGTAAAGCTTTTCCCCGAGGGGCGTGTGGTGTATCTTTCGAGGCGTCAACAAGGAAATCTCCGCATCCCAAGCGAGCCCATTCTGCACACAGATCGCGAGGGGATTGCGGTTTTTTACGGAGAAAAAGTCCGCCGCGAATATTTCCAGACAGTCCTCACTCTTGGCATGAGAGAGAGCGAGCTCACGAAGCTGTTTTACGACTGATTCATTGGATCTGCCGCGACCGGGATAGACCGCGGTTCCTATGACCTTCGTATCGCCAACCCTGCTTTGAAAGGCATGCCCCGCGCACTGATACACGGTGACTTCATGGCCCTCTCGTTGCAGCAGGGGGCAAAGGTAGCTTAAGAGGGTGCCAATACCGCCGCCGCCCACGCTCACCTCATCATCTTTGAGAAACTGGATGAAATAAATAAATACTCTCATAAAAGTCCCGCTTCTGCGCCCCAGGCGCTCTGAATACTCGCCGAGGTCAATTCCCTATTTCCCTAGCCCTGTCGATAAGCCATTTCAGTTTTATGCCTTTCTTCATCAGCTCGCCCATCGTTTCACGAACCCATCCCAACGCCCCGCAACGCGGCATGTCTTCCCTGTCATCGTCTTCTTCGAATAGTGACTGGTAGGCATCTATCATCTTCCCGGTAGAATATCCTGCAACGGCAGTCGTCCGTGCAGCCTCGGACATGCAACGAAGCAGCGCCGGGTCTTTGAGCAGTTTTATAACGGCAGCAGCAAACCCCGGCACATCACCAATTTCCTCAATAAAGCCGGTTACCCCATCCTGCACGATACGATCGGTGATCCCCGGCAACTTTGACACCACGGGGACCGCGCCCGACAGCATCGCCTCCACGATCGTGAGCCCGAAGCCCTCGAGTTTCGTGGGCAGGAGAAAGACATCGGACTCCCTTAGGCGTTGCGCAACAGTGTTCCGCGGGACAGACCCGGTGAACTCGCACCTGTCGGCCAGCCCTGCATCCCGAAACCGCTGTTCTAAAAGTGATCGCAAAGGCCCCTCTCCCATAAGAGTCAACCGAGTCGTAGGGCAGTGGTGCAACACCTCAAGCGTAATGGCCGGGAGTAAATCGGCCCCTTTTGTTTCCCCCAGAAACCCGACAAAAGATATTTTCCCCTCGGTCTTTTTAGAACTCTTCTCTGCGGGATAAAAAACGTCTTCTCGCACGCCATGGGGAATAACACGCAGCCGATTGCTGAGTCGGGTCGGCAAATAAGAGATGCAGTGATTGGCAAGCGCCGGTGCTGGAGCGATCCAACGAAATATTCTGCTGCTGAAAAGTGTGGCGATCCGGTAAAACCTTGGATCATCGCTGTGCAACACCGCCACCGTCTTAATTTCGCTGCCGAGCAACGGTAAGGCATAGTGAAGCAGAGGGACATGGTTGAGTAGCAGTATGTCGGGTGCCGTCCTGTTGAGGAACTCTGCGGCGGCAAAAACTTTCTTCCGGGAGAGGGGCATCCTGGATAGGTCATGGCAAGCCACCGATGCTCCCAATTTGTAGTATAGATCACAGCTGTCATTAGTGCTCAGCAAATGGACTTCCGCCCCTCGCAAGCTTAATTCATTTGCAAGAGTCAGCAGGTATGAACTGAGACCGCCGCTACCGATTACACTGGCGGCGATAACTATTTTAGGATGTCGCATCCTGTTTATATTTTTCTACCCCAGCTTCTGCAAAACGACGAAGAGATGATAGAGGCCCGTATCAAGAGCAGGGGCACCGATCGCGCGGAGTCTCCCTTGAAGATCACGAACAGCATATACGGTCTGTCTCACCCCGGGGATATCCTTAAGGAGCCCCCGGAGCCTAGGATTTCCCGTTGTCATGTGATAGCTTCCTTTTCTCCCTTGGGCGATGTTGTCAGGTGATCTGAAGCCGTACTGCTCTAAATGCACAATACGGCATCCGAGGCTATGGGCAAGATAATCGACCGCCTCAACATGCAGATACTGCATGTGCTCCAGATCAGCGCGAAAGCCAATCCATCCCTCCTGTCCGTTTCTCCAACCCTCTCCTGCTGTCCCATTCGGGGTAACTATTGCCAATAAACCCCCTGCCCTCATTTTACTCACGGCGGCATTGAGTGAACGAAGCGGTTCCAGGGGGTGCTCAATAAACTCAAACATCGTTACGATGTCGAATGAGTTGCTACTGCCAGGAAACGCTTCAACGGTACAAGTGTGTGATTCGATCCCGAGCTTTTCCCCCGTAAATCTTACCGTCNNCGATATATCAAGACCAGTAACAAACGCCCCGAGATTCTGCATCATGGTCGCTTTTTCCCCGAAACCGCTGCCCACATCGAGCACCCTCGCCCCTTTCCATGCACCCCCAAGGGTTGTCAGCTTCCGCATGCAATGATCGGCTGCCGCACGCTTGCCCGCGCTGCATATTAAATAGCGGGCAAATTCGTCAGTGAGCGACCTTGGGCAAGTCTCCGACCAGTATCGTTCGTAAAAATTCTTAAGGGTCTGATCAGGCACCCTGAGTGAAACATAAAAACAGCGGCAGCTGCGGCACTGGGCCACTGGCAGACCGTCCGGCCGCAAAAAAAAAGCCTCTGCATGGCAGCTGCAGAAGGGACAGTCTCGCAGGTCTCCGGCAATGGGGCCCCAGTCCGGAAACTGAGAGTCGGGGTCCAAAGGATCAAGCTTCTGCATATCCGGAACTCTCATATCAGAGGATCTTTGAGGAAACATTCCCCGAACCGGGAAGACTCCGCAGACATTTCTGAAACAGGGTGCTCACTCTCCGAAGAAGCCGAAAGACAAACATACTGAGGTACTGCACTCGTCTCTTGCTCCTGAACAGAGCTCTTAGATACAGCGGCTGCAAGCTCATTATTTGCCAAGTGCGGCTGAGCATGAACCGTTTGCCTAATCTTTCGGAAAGCTCTTCAATACTGAGCGCGTGAGCCGCGAGACGGAACCTCGGATCGACGATGGAGGTATATGTCTTATTATTGCTGTATAGCTGATACTCATCAACAGACAGCGGAGGCCTGACGTATCGGTCGTAGATCTCTGTGCCAGGGTAAGGCGTCGTTACGCAGATTCCATAGACGGTTGCCTTAATCTTCTCCATCAACGCTACGGTTTTTCTGACATCTTCCTCAGTCTCATCCGGAGTATTAATGAGCATGTTGGCATAAGTGCGGATTTTCTCCGCACGGCAGCGACTAAAAACTGTTTCTGTGTCTTTTACCGTTATGCCCTTTTTCATCCTGTTCAAAGACTCCTGAGAACCAGATTCCACGCCAAAATCGATCTGAATACAGCCGCTCTTCTTAAGAACGCGAAAAACGCTATCGGGAAACTGATTGACGCGTCCCTCCATTCCCCATAAAAATCGATAGTTCAGGGCCATCAGTTTTTCACAGAAGTCTATTACACGATCGCTTTTGATCGTAAAGGTGTCGTCGTGAATGTAGAACCCATCAATATTATATGTTTCCTTTAAATAGCGGAGTTCTCCGATGACCGAGTCCAATGGACGAAATCTTACTTTTTTCCCGCTGTTGGCACAAAAGCTGCAGCCATAAGGGCAGCCCCTCGCGGTAAATATGTGTACTCCGGAAAGATAGATCGGCCGCACAAGAAACTGTTGCGGCTGGAGATAAAAATTCATGTCCAGCTTATGGTAAGGATGAAGCGGCATATTCTCCAAATCCGGAACTACCGACTGTGGGGCGGTATGAACAATGTCTTTACCCTTCCTGAAGATCAGCCCGCTTATCTCTTCCAAGGAATGTGTCCCGTCCTTTTGTGCTTCAATGAGATTCGTCAGCGGCACTTCGCCATCCCCCACAACCGCCACATCAAAAGGGCTGTCTTCCTTAAGGAAGAAGTCTTCTGGAGATACCGTTGCGTGTATTCCCCCCACAATAATCTTCGCGTCGCTCTTTTTCTTAATCTCTCTGGCTAATTTCACTAACTCCCGATAATCCTCAGTAAACCCGCTGAGGCCTACCAGCGGAGAGCGCGATCCAACTGCTTGTTCAATCGCTTCCCGAAAAACTCTTTCCTTTTCCCTTTCAGAAAACTCATCATTGATGCTGCTTTTCACGTCTACGACGTCCACCTGATACCCCTGCTGCTCAATATAACCGGATAGCCAGAGCATCCAGTGGGGAACGATAGGGCTCTTTGCTCGCCCTAAGGTAGGCATCGATACAAGACAGATATCAGCCATTTACATGCTTCGGAGTTTCACAGGTTTTTCATCATGGCATCTAAAGGTGAATATCAGATAATTTCCACAGAGCAAGGCTTTTGTCGAAATAAACACCGTCAAATTCTGTGCACTCCTCAACAATCAGCCTGAGAGGGGGCGGGAAGTTAAACGGCTGCATGTTCAGATTGACCGGCCTCCAGCCTCTCCCAGATACCAAGTCTTCATTTGTCTTCACATGAAAAAAGGTTGTTGTCAGAAGATAGGAGGATTGGCTCTTTTTGAAATTCCGTACCGCTCGAACAATATCCTTATTTGAAAGGTGGACGAAACAGTCCCTGCACAGGGCCACATCTGCCCTAGCCAAGACATCATTTACTATATCGGCACTCAGAAATCTTCTGTTTTTATCGGAGTATTTCGCCGTGTTTTCCCTGATCAGCTCTGCAACAATATCAACCCCTGTATAAAAAATGTTTCCCAAATCAACCTCGCGCATCCAGGAGAAATCCCCGCATGGCGCATCGATTAGCGTGCCGACATGTAGATCCCTCAGCATTGCCGATATCTCTTGCCTGATTTTCTTTGTCTGCTCGAGCGTGGCACCGGCCCCTGAGAGCGGATAGCCTTTGCCGCTGAAGCCACCCTCCCGGTATATTTTTACAAAGTTTCCCTTTCTTCCGCGAAACCGGTAACTGGCGTAAGCAACCTTCGACCTGAATACCTTCAAAAGGTGACTAATCAGCATACTTTTTCATAAATTAAAATTTACCGATGGGTGCCATAACTTCCACAATAAACACAAATGTTATCGCACTAAAGACATTAGAAAGACCACTTCACCTTGCAGGCTCTACCAAGCATAATAAACATCTTGTGAGATACCTGTTTGAACAAGAAGGCGGATCAATCTTGTCACATAGAACATTATTCACTCAAGAGACTATCGGTTTTCTTATAATAGATTTTTGCACTGAAAAAACGTTGCAGGAAAACCGCCAGTGCAGCATTGCGGCCAGAGCGAAAATAGGACAACGAACCCCTTCTGAAGGCACCTTTGCCAGTTTGCCAAAAACCACAGCAAAAAAGCACTATGACAAGTGCTAGCCTCACGAAAGCCGAGTCGATGCCAATCACGGTCTGTTTATAACGAACAAGGATAGCGCGCCAGGCCAGAAAGAAAAACAGTTCCCGATAACGCCAGAGGTCCAACCAATAATGTCTTTCTGTCCGCTCCGCTTCCGATTATCAGAGTAGTTTCCTCAGGAGTTCGTTCCATTTGAGTTCTTTTCATTCCCACTTGAGCAAGCCCGGGCCGCAGATACCGCGCCAGTAGGCAGCTTTGGTCATGTCGCGCCTGCCGTCCATAAAATCAGCCTCGAATATCAACGCGTCCTGCACGCAATCGAATACGTCATAGTCCCTCATCAGGTAGACGTCGACATAGTACATTCATGCAGCAAGAGCATAGGCGGGCAGCTCGCAAGTCCTGACCGAGGAATCTAGACCTGTCGCGTCGCCGAACGAATCGGATGAATGGTGCACGCAAAGGCCCTGGTCGTTACGGATGATGACGGTTACGCTCAATTCCTTTTGCCCGCCTGTCTCGATTCGGAACAGGATCTTCACCGGTCTGTCGACCGCAAAAGTCCCTTTGCGACGCCCCTCCTGGATAAGCTCTATTCGACTGTAATGGGGTCCGTCAGGTCGTCTCGGGGCAGTATAGGAAAAAACGGTCAGGGCCGGGTTTCCAAGGTATCGTGCCACCGCCCTCTCTGTAGGACCGTCCGTCAGTATTCCACCGACATCGAACAAGATGCTCCTGCCGCACAATGTTTTCACCGCCGCCATGTTGTGGCTGACAAACAAGACGGTCCTCCCCTCCCTGGCGGCATCGTCTATCTTACCGAGGCATTTTTTTTGAAAGGAGCTATCCCCGACAGCAAGCACTTCATCAATAAGCAAGATGTCCCTTTCGAGGTGGGCGGCTACCGCAAAGGCGAGTCGGACATACATGCCGCTGCTATAATGCTTGACCTGCGTATCGATGAACTTTTCCACCTCGGCGAAGGCCACGATCTCGTCGAACTTTCTCCTTATCTCGATCTTCTTCATCCCGAGGATGGTACCATTAAGGTATATATTCTCCCTGCCGGATAGCTCGGGGTGGAACCCTGTGCCCACCTCAAGGAGACTGCCTACCCTTCCGTAGAGTTCGACCATCCCCTCCGTCGGTTCGGTGATGCGGGAGAGTATCTTGAGGAGCGTGCTCTTACCGGCGCCGTTCCTACCGATGATCCCGACGACCTCGCCCTGCTTTACTTCGAAAGAGACGTCTTTCAGGGCCCAGAAGTCTTTCTTATCGCAAAAGGCAGAGGGAAGAGTGCAAGGGGTGGATGAAAAACCATGCCCACGGAGCCTCTCGTATAACGATCTTAAACGACTAGAGAGTAGTTCGCTCAGAAGATCGGAATACGTCTGGCCGAGGCTATATCTCTTACCTAAACAATCGACTTTGATAGCAGTTTCACTCATATGCTAACGAAGAGAGCTTCTTTGCCCCCTCTCCTGCATATCTTCGCCCTTTGCATTGGCATTGGGTTTTTGCTCTTAGTGCCATTGCGCCTTTTCATACAACATCTGCAAAAGTCGTTTCCATCTTCCGAAAGAAAAAAAGACCGCTTACGAGAATGATGCAGACGGCCGAAGAAGAGACGAGCATCATCGCCGGGTCAGGGGCCGCCTTTCCTAGAAGAGCCCATCGGAACCCCTCGATGACGCCTACCATGGGGTTGAGTCCGTACACCCAACGCCACCGCTCCGGCACCAGACTTGTAGCATAGGCAACAGGAGAAGCGTACATCCAGAACTGAGTGACGAAGGGGACGATGAACCTCACGTCCCTGAACTTCACGTTGAGGGCGGTAAACCAGAGGCCAACTCCTAGCGCAGTCACCATCGCGATCAGCATGAATACCGGAAGAAGGAGCGTGCCCTGAGTAGGAGTGATCCCGTACCATACCATCATGCCTATGAGGATGACAAAAGCAACAGCAAAATCTATTAACCCGGCGAAGACCTTGCTCATAGGCAGGATGAGTCTCGGGAAATAAACCTTGGTTATCAGGTAAGAGGACCCGACGAGGCTATCGCTCGATCCGCTCAAAGACTGGGCAAAGTAGTTCCAAGGAAGCAGGGCGCAG
>DMNE01000098.1 GCA_003453735.1 Nitrospiraceae bacterium
TTTTGCAAGCTCCATTGCTCCGACCGACTGAACTATGGTGAGCACTGCGGGAAGGGCTACAGGTACTGCGCCCATAAGGAAGATTACCGCCAGGGTGAGCACAGTAACGACATGTTCTTCTAACTTCACAATTACGCCGTATACTAAAACTAAGAGCAATGCGACTATAGCCAGATACATCATATATCTGACTATAGCCATCATTACTTCCGCCTGGTGGGACTTCGGCTTTGCTGTTTTTACCAATTCCGCCGTTTTGCCGAAATATGTGTTTGCTCCCGTATTGACTACGACGCACTTGGCTTCTCCACGCCTCACTACAGAACTCGAGTAGATTATGTCCGAATGGCGCGTCTGTATAGGGAGGGATTCTCCAGTGAGGGCTGATTGATCAATGGAAAGCTCACCGCTTATAATTTTTGCGTCAGCCGGCACGACATCCCCAAGCCGAACGGCCATGATATCTCCGGGCACGATCATTCCAGCTTCTTTTATAAACCACTTCCCGCTACGGAATACTTTCGCTTTGATCGCCAGTTTCTTCTTGAGCAGTTCGACCGCTTTTTGCGAACCGCGTGAATGCATGTGGCCAATGACGGCATTTACCGTAAGCAAAACAAAGATTATTATCCCTTCAAGATAATGTCGCAATAGGAATGAAAGCCCCATTGCAAGCTCCAGCAGCCATGGCATGGGTCCCCAGTAACGCAGCAAAAATTCGAGAAAGGGATTCTTCTTTTTCTCTGCTATTTCGTTATATCCGAATATCCCAAGGCGTTTCTCGGCATCGGACTCTGAAAGCCCTTTTTTGGAAGTCTCCAGAATCTTCAAAGACTCTTCAATTGAGATCTTCTTGTATTCAGATGTGTTTCTAACTCTTAGACTCAAGGGAATACCTTATGTCCTTCCCGACGAGTTTTAAAGAATGCCGCATGTTGTTTATCGCCGATATGTTGTTGTTTCTTCTCTTTTTCGATAATATTGGCACCGAAAACTCATAGTTACTTTAAAGATCGGTAGACATCGGATATTTCTTGACTGGTTATCGAGCTGCAGCCGATATTCCGTTTTCGCGGGCTGCATCACACTGGTCTTTCATTAAGGCGATAAGAGGATTGATTACTACTGCGGCACCCGCCATAATGTTCGCCGGAAGCTGGTAGCACAGCGATTTCCCTCCGCCTGTCGGCATTACCGCAAAGACGTCCCGACTGGCCAATATGCTTTTAACGATGCTTTCCTGATTCGGCGAAACGACTGAAACCCAAAAACCGTCCGTAATGTGTCAAGCATCACCCTCTCGATGGCTAGGTTTTTTATCCAACATCGTAAGATAGTTTAGCACAGTAATTGGAGATTGCAAAAAACCCGATGAGACAAAATGATACTTATACCAGGTCTTCTTGCAATATCAAAAATAGGGAAGTGGAACGGAGCCAGTCCGGACGAATAGAAAAAAACATCAGAATTATTTGTGACTATCGACGCCCATCGTTTTCATTCTTTCATAACAGATTTCAAGGTTATGACGCGCATTGGCAAAATCAGGTTTGAGCTTTGAGGCAGCAATGAATTCACTGACTGCCTCTTTAATGCGGTTCTGATTGAAATAAGCCGCCCCGAGATTGTTATGTGCGTCAGCATAGTCAGGGTTGAGACTCAATGCGGTTTTGCATTCGATGATGGCTTCATCAATGCGGTTCTGAGATGCATAGGCTGTTCCAAGATTGTAATGGGTTACGGCATCATCGGGTTTGATGCTCAATGCGGTTTTGAATTCGATAATGGCTTTATCAACGCGGTTCTGATTAAAGTAAGCATTTCCAAGGCTGTTACGGGCGTCGGCGTAATCAGACTTGAGGCTTAATGCAGTTTTGAATTCCCTAATAGCGTCGTCAAGGAGCCCTTTAAGAATGAAAACCTTACCTAAGTTGTAATGAATGGTTGCCGATGACTTTACTCTTAAGGCGAGCTGGAAGTGCTCGATTGCCTCATCTATCTGTCCTTTAAGGGCATAAGCTTTACCTAACTCATTTTGGGTCGCAGCATAATCTGGATTTAGGGGATCTAGTTGCAAGGCGAACTGGAAATGCTCGATTGCCTCATCTATTCGTCTCTTGTCCAATAAAGCGCTGCCGAGAAATCCATGAGGGGTAGAAGCGTCAGGAGACTTCATTACTGTATCTGCAAAGAGGGTATAATTATCCTTCCAAACTGTATTCCTGTTTAGTGTTCCTATTAAATATAGTCCTGCCAATATAAGAGGAGCTGCAGTCAGGCTAATGACTACTTTTTTGGGAGATGCCTCTGTCCACTTGAAAAATAAAGCCAGCAATATTACAAATCCAACGGAAGGAAGATAGAGATACCTCTCGGTAAAAGTGTTCTCGCCAACAGCGGGAATATAAAGCACAGGAAGAAGAGGGATAATTATAAACAGAAGGCTTAAGAAAACCACCTTGTTCTTTTTAAAGGCAACAAAGGCAAAACCGATAAAGACCACTGCAGTGGCTAAAGATACAATCCCCTTAATCTCAAAAAAAGAATTGATCGGATGGAGGACATAAAATGCATTGAGCTTTAATGGAACAAGCAGTTTTTCGAGATACTGAGTGAAAAGAGGGAAGGCATTGATGAAATACTGATAGGGCATTAAGTGTATATGTGGCGGCTGAGGTGCGAAACCACTCAGGGCACGGTATCGCAACACTAAGTATATCCCTGCCACAAAGAGATAAGGAATATATCGCTTCACATAGTCCAACTGTTGGCTTTCTGTTCTTTTGAAAACGAAGTCATATGCTACAATGATAATAGGCAAGGTCAGCGCCGGTTCCTTACAAAGTGTTGCAAGAAAAAAAGATATTACAGAGAAGGGATAACTGCCTTTAAACCCTAACTCCGATCTGATATAGAAGTAAAAAGAGAGGAGGTAGAAGAACGTATAGGAAAGATCCGGTAATGCTGCAACCCACGCTACTGCCTCTGTATGGATGGGATGCGTAGCTAATAAAACAGCGGCGACAAAGGGTGCTGTCAACAACGCTCTGATGAAACTCTTCTCGCCAAATGGGGAAGAACTTGACGAAGCACTGATCAGTCTTGCTGCAATGATGAAAACAAGGACGGATACACCCGCATGGCATAATATGTTCACCAGATGGAAGCCCCAGGGCTTTAGTCCGAAGACATGGTAATTAAACAGGTAGATCAGATGCATCAGCGGCCTATAATAGTTTGAAATTTCAGGTTCTTTCTGAAAACTCCATACGCTTTTGGAAAATATTTCTGATATGTGCCTAACATCTTTGATCCAAGGGTTATTTAATACCTGCAAGTTATCGTCATAGACGAAACCGTTGGAAAGGGCATTAGAATAAACGGCGAAGGAGACAAGCAGGATAACGATTATCGAAAACAGTGTAGTCCGCTTTGGCGCTATGCCAGGTAGACTATTCTTTAGATCTTCGCTCTCGAAGTTAGAGGTTTTACTGGGTAGTTTTTCCATCATCGGGGCTGTCTCATTTATAAATATAACACTTCATGCCCATTTTATGGTGTATGTTCAAAGCCCGGAAAGAACCGATTATGTCCGCGTAACTCTTTCATTTAACTATGTTTGTGCTATGTCTACCGTACTGTATGATCGGCTCTCTGTGGTGATCCCTGGAGCTTACTTTTTCTTCTCTCAAATGGATGTGCCTTATGCGAGTGGTTGTCCTGTCTTATTGACATAAAGCCGTGGGATTAGATATTCGTCGTGATCCTTGTGGTAAAGCTTCTGCGTAGATGGTTTTCGTCAGTCGCCCCATCAAGTCATGGCCTGGCCTTCGTCATCAGTTATCCTCAATTCGACGATCAATATAGTAGGCAGTGGGTCCAGTGATTGTGAAGATTGGCATTTTATGTGCTCTGGGATCTATTGGCGTGTTAACGGACGGGACGCGAAGAATCGCGGTCTTCATTAACCCAACCCAACTGGTCCCAGAAGTACTTGTAAATACTGTAAATTTCCCTCTCCCATCCTTTTGGCAAATGCTTTCTTGATATTTCCTTGATGGGGACCTCGACAATTGTAGATTTGCTCGAACAAACCGCTAGAACCACAGAATCCTCACCCCTACCTGGGTAGGATTGACCTTCTTGGTGGAGAGGCGCACACTCTGATCAAGAGGGAAAGATGAATATTTAGGAAACCGGAAATCATGATGGCAGACATCGATAGAATAGTAATATCGTTTTTCGGGCGAACTGCTGGTGAAGATGGTGATGGGTAAAACCAGCACAATCGAAGATCAACGAAAAGGAATCAGAAAACCGATCATTGGGGAAATTTTGTGGTCTTACGCCTCCGACCAAGATGAAGATAGTTCTAAAGGAGTAATGATAGATGAAAGCGCATCTGGAATGGGCATTTTAACAATTAACCCTGTTGAGGTGGGTTCTATACTAAGAATATGTTGCAAAAACCGGAATGTGAGATACGACAGTATGAGGAGGTGTAAAGAAGAGGATAACTATATATATAGATCTGGCCCTTTGTTTCCTGAACAATGGGGTTATCTCTTATACAAATTTCCCAGCCCCTCAAGTACACCGTTCTTCTACAATCCTCAGACTAAAATACTTTCACAGAAACTTGACCGCGAGAAAAGAAAATAGTGCCAAAGGAAAATGTAATATTGAACCCCCTAGCTAGCGCTTATTTCACCTCTTCCCACGCCTCATCAGGGTCATACTTTGTCACTGCCTTTGCAACCTCTTCCGTTCTTGGCCCCAGATCTTTCTCATAGACAATACCCTGTTGATTTACCACGAATGTCATGATGCCGGATACGCCGTACTGCGCAGGGTATGCCAGAAGGCCGAAGCCGGCCGTCATCTTGCCGTTGATTATATAATCACGTTCTCCGCCAGCAGCTTTGCTGCCCTGGCTTGTTAGTATCTTAAAATAATAACCATGGTATGGCTTAGGCTTTTCACCTGGCTTTCTGGCAGAGTACCCTTCTTCCGTGGCTCGTGCTACCAACGGTCCAAGAGGACTGCTTTCCTCTCCTGCGGCGGCCTCCCAGTAAAGACCGTCTTTCCTACCCTCATGGCTCCTAAATTTTTGTGCGTATTGTAAAACCCCGCTGCCATCACGGTCCTTGGCGATATATTCACGCTGCGCATCCACGTAAGCCAGAGAAACTTGAATAGTGCTTAATTCATTCTTGCCTATTCTCCGGTTTATGATTTCCTGTCTGCCGTCGTCTGTGGAAAATACCCATTCCTGACCTGATTTCACAATTGGGACGGGAAAAGAACATGCGTCTTTTCCGATAACGGCCAATACAGTATTGTCGTCTAACTTAGAAAATTTTAGAGTCTCTTTGGCGGCTGCAACGAAACGTTTTCGGGCCTTACTGTCGGCGACCGCATCGCCAGAGGATATAATAGATTTTCCCTCCGGGCCGAAGATAGCCAATAATTCAGCTGTATTATTGGTATTAGTGGCCTCTATGAGCGCCCTCATAGCATCTTCGGGTGATTTGAACTTCTCCTGTTTTGTGTCCTGAGCAGAAACGGTTAAACTAAAAGCACTTATTATCGCTATTACAGCTATGAAAGCCGCTAACCAATGTCTGCACGGGTTTTCCTGTTTTTTTCTATGGTTAGGCATTATTCCTCCCTCGACATATTGTTGATATTATGATGAGCACTCATCAGTCGCTGCGGATTTGCCATTATCGACGCCCTCCGCCATGAAAGCCTCCGCCAGAACCGCCGCCACCGTGTGGCGTGCCGGCACCTCCGCCTGCAGGGAGCTGGCCCGCACTGGAGCGGCTTTGGAATCCACGTTGGCTTGCAGGATACTCAACTTGTCTGTTAACAGAATGATCAAAAACGCTTGTGCGAACTTCCTCAGGTTGCGCGGTTAATCCATAACCCCGATAAGCTCGTGCTGGAGCGGGTGCACGAGGACTGGTCCACCCTTTGTATCCACCCCCTGGGGAAGTCCCGCCGCGAAGCCTTGTTGCGGGGTCAACGCGGGATATCCCGCCTGTCTTTGGATTGCGGAAATGATTGCTTACAAATCCTTCGTACTCGTGGCCATCATGATGCCAATGCACCCTGACATTACTAAAGTCTGACAAAACAAAAAAGCCCGGGAACCAGAAATCCGTCCACCAGAATGGATAAGGAACCCATGTATACAGGTATGCATAGTCCGGAGGCGGAGCATAATATGTGACTGTCGGGGGGCCCTCATCAGAATAGTAATTGTCTATGTCAGGATAACTCGGTGCAGTCATAGCACCCGCGACGTTACCCGATGTATCAGGAGTTAAAGGCAGGCTATAGTTGCTTATATCATCCTGAAATATTTGCAGGGCTGCATTTTTTTCAATACTTAATTTGCCCGAGTCTGCCGCCTCGCCTATAGCCGCCTGTAATTCTCCGACAATGTCCGGTGTAACAGGGTAATCGGCGATCCAGCCATTCCGTGGCGATATGCCAGCCACACTCAACAAATCTTCAGCTTCAGCCTCGTTTTCTGTTGTCCCCAGCTTAAGATCGCCGGCAAGTTTGACTGCCAGGGTTCCTTCCCGGACGAGAGGGGGCGATATCGGAGAATTGGGTGTAGCCGACAGCTGGCCTGTCTGCCCATTCGCTGATATAGGCATCATAGCGGAAACCATTAATATAAATAGTAAAATTAAGAGGTCTTTCAACTTACACTTCTTTGATCCGACCATCTACTTTCATTATGATACAAAACGCATGGGTTTGCAAACCTTTTGTTCCCCGATAACACAGCATTGCGGGGCTCATCTCCTACAGGTAACAATGATTTCCAACTCCGGTTTGAGCTCGGATAAAACTCAGGAAACTCCAAGCAATATTTGGTTGAAATTTGCCGGGGATTATGG
>DMNE01000525.1 GCA_003453735.1 Nitrospiraceae bacterium
GAAAACGGCAAATTGAAAAACAAGGTCGTTCGGATCGCTGATAGGGAACTGATAAGAAAGTTATCTGCCAACTATAAGGAGCATAAAAAAGCACTCAACGATCTTGCAAGGTTAAATGCCGAAGAAATACAACTGCTAAAATCAGTGATGAAGTTAAAAAACGTCGACTATGAGTAAATGAAGGAACCATCGGATGTTGCCAACTTATTGAAAAATATCATAAAATAATTCCAAATTGCATGTCTCGAACTAGCGGAATGTAGGATGTATCTTCTACATCATAAAATATCCTGCTATCATCAACTCTTAACCTGTATTGAGGATGTCTTAACCCTCGGAGTTTTTTTATTCTGCTTTTACTAATCTTCGTAGGGGCATGTCTCAAGTGTTTCTGGATCAAGTCCTTCACCCTTGTCCTGTCATAAGCATCCAAGGATTTCACGACCTCACAGATTCGCAGCAGTTATGCTGCATCTGGTGATGGGGTGGAACGTTATAACAGCATCACTTCTATTTTTCTAAAATATCTTCTGCTGTGAAAAAAGATACTTTCCCTTTGCGCTCCTTTGCCTCAAATTTCTTTATCTCCTCTAAATCCACAACATTTTCATACAGCTCAAGCAATGATTTCTTAACCAACGCTGATTTATCCTCATGAAAATGCTCAGCCAGCATCTTTAGAACCCTTTCTTCATCTTTATTCAATCTAATTGATATTACTCCCATTTATCATATACCTCCTCTCTCTTGGCAATTGATATAACGTAATAGTTGCTATTATCAATATAGAATATGGCTCTATATTTTCCTTTTCTAACACGATAGTAAATCCTCTTTTCAGATGTCTTTAATTTCTTAATATCAAAAAGGCTAAGATCTTGAGTCATATATAAAGAAATAAAAACATTATTAAATCTCTTAAAAACGTCTTTGGGCAGGGAACCTTTTGCAACCGCCTTCTTAACATTCTCTTCATAAACAACCATCATATATGTTTACAATGTATTACAACATTTGTCAAGAGGTACTATTGTCAAGAATTTCGGTGAGATACTTTCGGCCTTCCAACGGTTCATTCTTGAACGCAAACTATCCTCCGCTCCGCAGTTCGACACGTAACCCTCGTCGCGCAGTGCAGCTATGGAAAACGGGTTTTTACCGGTAACTGTGATGCCACAAAAAAAGGCGCCAGTGAGATTTCGCAGGTGAACCTGAGATTGCGGAACAAGGGGTATTTCCTTTTCGCGAATCGTTGGGTCGGTTGTTTCGTGACGAAACTACCATTTTTGCGTGGTCGTCCGTTGGTTTTCGAAAGAAACTAACATCGTCGACTGTCTCGCGGAACGCTGAGAACGACAGATGAGAGGCTTTAGCACTCCGATTATGCCACGCGTGGTATGGGACGAACTCGGCGACAGTTGCTGCTCTCGATACCAGTATCAGGCGAAGTTCGGAAAGGCCATGCAGGTGACCGATATCCTTTCAGGCTAGCACATGCGAATTAGGAAAAGTTTCGCAAGAAAGCATGTAGATTAAATCAGATCTGACTCGCAATTCACACGCTACGTTTGATTATTTTGATAACCCTTGCATAATCATTACCCTCAGGGTCTTCAAAAGGGGCAAAGAGGACTTTATCTCCATGCCGCAATGCAATCTTTCTTCTGAGTAGTTGACGACTGTCGATTTCATAGACACCGCCATCATCAAGGGATTCAATCCTGCCTGTGTTTGAATCGGATGAAAGTCAATAAATGCCTTCTTCCTTTATGAAAAGGTCATCCCCGACCTTCTCCCTCTCTTCTTCATTCAAAGCTATTATAGGAAGTTCCTTAGCTCTGTAGCGTAGCGTGAGATATGGCTTGCCTGAATTCGGATTTATAATTATGGAGTCATTCAGAAGGCTACGGGCAATTGAACTGAGTACTTTCAAAACAGCAGGCTGCATATTATGCAGCTTGGCGATTAACTTCTCGGACATGCAGTATTTCTTTGCTGTTCATTAATCTAACATCGTTTAGGGTTAAAGTCAGGACTGCAATCGTTCTTCCTTCAGCCGTCACAAATTCAACCTCATAACCATCCCCATCAGTGTAACAATGCACAACCACCCCTATATCTCCCTCTACCAATCCATATTTTGCAATGTCATGTTTCAGCACAACGGTATCCAATTCTTTAATCATGATGCACCTCCCTAGCTATACCGGATATGCGGTCACAAAACGTGGCCGATCCTGTCCTTTATCAATGATCCAGATAGTGCGTATTTTGAGGGTCCCTCCAGCAGGTGTCTGAAGAAGACCTTCTACAAGATATTTTACACCATGCTCAGATGATTGTGCGTCCAAAATTTCTTCATTATGCGCTATAGACAATAACCCTTCTTTCAAGAGACTGATATTCAGCTCATTATATCCTATTGACCGGAACAGCTTTGCCTTTGATTTACCAACGGAATGAGTCTCTGACAATAAATGTGCGGTCAGTTTTCCAGGTGGGATATAGGCCAATGAGTCATTAGGAATTTTCAATTAATTAACTCTATTCCTTTTTTTCTTTAGAAGCACATTATTTTTTCCCGAAGGGGAAAAGACCTGTGACTGTTGAAAGAACGTCAAAATTTATGTCTTGACTTCAACAATTTTGACGACCCTCACATAATCGTTTCCTTCAGGGTCTTCAAAAGGTGCAAATAGGACTTTGTCCTCACTCCGCCCGCTCAATCTTTGTCCTGATCAGAGATCATCCCGGACTTCTTTACTTTTTTCTTTGCCATAATATAGGTGGCGGAGACGGATTTGGCAACACTTGCCCGGTTTTATGAAATTGTTAATACTACTATACACTGCAAACCCTGTAATATCAACCCTTCAGGAGAAAGCTTGGGCCGGTTATGGGCCAATTGGCCCAAAGCGGTTAGAAAAAAGTAATTTTATAAGACTCGCAAACGCTTATTCGACAATACTTTTATTGGCTATTACTTGTAGAATGGCTTTAAATCAGAGAAAAAATGGCTTGCATCTCTGCAAACCCTTGATGTTATTGGTGGCGGGGAGAGGATTT
>DMNE01000377.1:0-5085 GCA_003453735.1 Nitrospiraceae bacterium
CTGTTGATTTTCAGTTTTTTGCCTTTTCATCCTTTCCTCCTGCTGGTATTGATTTGTCGGCTTTGTTGTTGTTTCCTTAAATACTCAATGATATCATCAAGGTAGGGTAAGGATTTCTTCGTAATCTCTCTCTGAAAACCATCCGAGAAAGCCAGAACATAATCAGCCGCAATATCGTAAATCGTTCTACCGTTCATCACCTTTTCCAATACGCACCGAACTGCATCTTCAAGGATGAGGGCATACCTATTTTTGATTATCCTCATTGGACCCGACCAGTAGGGATTCTTACCCCATCCTTGAATTTTTTCTAACTTCAGGAGAATATCTCTNNGGTACTGGCTTGCCGTGGTTTGGCAAGATATTTCTTGAGTGTTGTGCCAGCAAGCCTTATGAGTTTCTTGTCATTAGCCCAGTTGTCGAAATATTTGGGTTTTGTTTTGCCAATCCTCAATAGGGTCTTTCCAGCAATGTACAATGCAAAATCATCAACCTGTGGCTTTGTTTCAAACATGCTTTTCAGTGCGGTCAGGCGAGTAATCAGGAAGAATTCACCTTTCGCAACCTGTTCTCTCATCCTGATCAACCTGGCTATCTTGATGTCTTGGGCAGTTTTCGTTTCTTTTTTGAAAGGAATAACCTTCTTTTTGCTCCTTAACGGATCTGGTTTGTTTGGTTTCTCAGGCTTCAACCCTATTCCTTCNNGGAATAATCTTTGCGTCCTTCTTTTTTCTGGACATCTCAAATTTATTGATGGACTCATAAACGGTACAAAGAGCCTTCTTCTCACAGGTCTCACAATCTCCCAGACAGCTATCATCAACAAAGGTGAACCCCAATTCGGTGAATATCTTGCCATGTTGTTTAGGATCGTGCATATACCGACCAAACTTCTCTACCTTTTCCTCAAAAGAAAGTTTCTTCTCTGGGGGTCTAATGGGGATAACCTTCTTTTTACCCTTAAATGGGTCTGGTTTGTTTGGTTTCCTTGGGTTCAATCCCTATTCCTTTTCAATCCCCAATCGCTCCCACATCCATGACATATCGCAATAAGGTCTACCTTCTTTCCTGTTATGTTCCTCAATGTTCTCAATGGACTTCAATAAGTCTATAACTTTTTCCTTACCTTCTTCCGTCACGATGGCTTGAAAAGGTGTCATACCATTAAGGGCGGGAAGGTGATCGTTTAACCATTTTTCATAATGCCGCTGGATAAACTCTGCGTACAATTCCTGTTCCACTTCCAACGGGAGTTTATCTGTTGGGCGTTCTTGGGGTTCATCCGTGTCAGATGTTAACGTTTCCATGGGGTCCTGATATGTGTCACTCACATGAGTCAGGAACCTTGACAGCTTTTCAAGGATCATGGCTTTCCCCGTTTCGCACCTTTTCTGCGAATTGCACCTTAGTATCAATTGATTGTCACGTATCGTAAACCATCCAAGTACGGTTGCATTGCCTTCTTGGTTTCGCTTGTCAAACCATATAAAGCTATCGTCTTCCAGTTCAACACCCTCAATGTCGGGCAAACCCTCAAGGACTGCCTCTTTATCTATGATGTCAAAGATAGCCCCTGCATACGTAAGCGGTTCTCCGCTTGATGTATGTAGTTTCAATGGGACGGCGTTCTGAACCAAATCATACCAATAGAAATTAAAGTTCTCACTGTTCTGCTTCAGGAACTCATCCATAGCAGCATCAGGATAGTCCTGTCTATAATCCTCATATCTCCTATTGATGTCGGCAAGTATGTTTTCCTTTTCCTGCATAAGGTATGGGTAAGCGCAGCCACTCATAATATATTGGTTGTCAACATGAAAAAGTCTTGCTGCGAAAATATCCCACCGCTTCATGCTTTGAGTTGCCAATTTCTCCCTCACGTCATATTCCCCACCCAGCACAAGGTCTTTTAGTAAAACCCCTTTTTCAGGCATGACTTCTTGAACTTCATAAAGGCTTATACAGGAGTTCTTCATCATAGTCAGGACTTTGTGTTCATCAAACGACAGCTTTTTGTTATGCTCCATGTAAAGTTCCACGATAGTCTTGTCATTTGCTTCCTCAACCATATAATCAAAGATAAGCCATTCCCAAAAGTTAAGATCTGCTTGTTCAATCCCCAGATGATCAAGATGATCCGCTGGAATAAAATTATCCCAAAAAAGTGATCGAGCATCCTCTATAACGTGACGATAGTGCTTGCCAACAAACTGCACAAGGTCTTCAACAAGCCTTTTTTCAATGGATTCTTCCCTGCCGACCTGTACAAAGGTTTCAGCAAGGCAACATTTCTTATATTTCTTGCCGCTACCACAAGGACAGGGGTCATTTCTACCTGTTTTGCTCATTACCATCACGCTCCTGTTTGCTGACTCTTAGACTCATAATCTCTTTTAACCTTTCCCTCAATAAAGTGTATCTTTTTTGTGGTTTATTGTTCTTTATCGCTATCGCCAAGGCTTTCTTTGTCCCGACCAGCACCACCAATTTCTTGCCCCGTGTGATTCCCGTGTAAATAAGATTTCTCTGTAACAGCATATAGTGCTGGGTCAGGATCGGGATAACCACAACAGGGTATTCACTGCCCTGTGATTTGTGAACCGATACAGCATAAGCATGGACAATCTCATCCAGTTCGGTGTACTCATAGGGAACAGCCCTTCCATCGTAATTTACTATAATTTCCTGCTGTTCTCTATCTATTCTGGTGATCTTCCCGATGTCACCGTTGAATATCTCTTTGTCATAGTTGTTCCTGATCTGCATGACCTTGTCCCCGACCTTCAGGGTCATCCCGCCTCTCACAAGTTCATCCTGTGAAGCATTAAGATGTTTTTGAAGCTCAGTGTTTAGGTTTGCAGATCCCACCACCCCTCTATGCATCGGGGTCAATACCTGGATATCATCAATAGGTTTAAATCCGAATTTCTGGGGGATCTTGTCCTTTGCTAACTCAATGATCTTCTCCAGTGCCTTCTCAGGCTCTTCCATTTGGAAAAAATAGAAGTCCTGGGGATGACTGCCGTGATGCACGACCAGGGGCATCTCACCGCTGTTGATCCTGTGGGCGTTCACGATTATCATGCTTTCCTTTGCCTGTCTGAATATCTCGTTGAGCCTTACCGTAGGGATAGCCCCTGAATCTATGGTGTCTTTCAAAACATTCCCAGCCCCCACTGAAGGCAATTGATCAATATCACCCACAAGAATCAGGGTAGCTTCTTTAGGAACAGCCTTGAGGAGATGGTACATCAGGATAGTATCAACCATTGAGGTTTCATCTATGACGACCAGATCAGCCTCTAAAGGACTGTCTTCATTCTTTTTGAACCCTCCCTCTTTAGGGCTAAACTCAAGAAGGCGGTGGATGGTCTTGGCTTGATGTCCTGTAGCTTCAGACATCCTCTTGGCAGCTCTGCCTGTAGGCGCAGCAAGCAAGACTTTCTTGTCCAGCTTTTTATATATCCTGATGATACTATTGATGATTGTTGTTTTTCCTGTGCCTGGTCCTCCCGTCACAACCATCACTTTTTTCTCAATAGCTTCCCTGACAGCCAACTTTTGATTTTCGGCAAGCTGAATTTTAAGTTCCTGCTGAACCCAATCAATGGCTTTATCTCGGTCAAAGGACCTCAGGGTCTTTGGAATAACCGTAAGGGCTTTTAGTCTGGAGGCTATCCCGACTTCAGCAACATGAAACTTGACAAGATAAACCGCCTTGTTGTTCTCTTTGAAGTCTTCTGTGTTGAGGTCTTCGATGATGATCTTCTTATCTGTCGCTATCTTGCCGAATGCCTTGACAATAATGTCCCGCTCAACCCCAAGGATTTTCTTGCATTCCTCTACCAGGGGTTCGTAGGGGTAATAAACATGTCCATCATCAGACAACTGATGCAGGACATAAAGGATTCCCGCCTCTGCTCTGACCTGTGATTCCTTGGCAATCCCTATATTCTTAGCTATCTTGTCTGCTGTTATGAAACCGACCCCAAATATGTCAGAGGCAAGTCTGTAGGGATTTTGCTGGACTATCTGGACGGATTCCTTCCCATATTGTTTGTATATCTTGGCTCCATAGGTGGGGCTGACTCCATTTCCCTGAAGCCATACCATTACTTCACGGATTTCCTTTTGGTCATCCCATGCCTTCTTGATCATCTCGATCCTTTTATCCCCGATCCCGTCAACCTCTGCCATCCTTTTGGTATCAGTTTCAATGACCTGAAGGGTCTCAAGCCCAAATTTGGTAACAAGCCTCTTTGCCATGACAGGTCCAATCCCTTTGATCAAGCCTGAACCAAGATACTTCTCAATGCCTTTGACTGTAGCAGGAACAACGGATTCATAAGACGTTATCTTGAACTGTTCACCAAATTTGGGGTGATTGTGCCACTCTCCCTTCAGTTTCAGGACTTCTCCAGGGCTTACCGAAGGAAGATTGCCAACCACGGTGACAAGGTCGTGTCTGCCCCCGACCCTCATCTTGGCAATAGTAAAGGCGTTCTCCTCATTGTGGTATGTGATTCTCTCAAGTTGTCCTTTGATCTCTATGGTCATGGTGATTCTTCTGCATAAACCTCAATAGGTTTTATCTCTTTAGCATCATATCCCAATGACCTGCACCACAACCTTTCTGTTCCTGGGTCTGTTATCAAAATCAATAAAGACAATCTGTTGCCATGTTCCCAGCGTCATGTTCCCTTCTACCACAGGGATCGAGAGGGAAGGCTTCATCAACGCAGCTCTGACATGGAAGAATCCATTCCCATCCCCCCACGCCTTGTCATGCTCATAGGGAACGTTTGAGGGAACAATCTTTTCCAATGCTCTCTTGAGGTCCTGGATGACTCCAGACTCGAATTCTATGGTTGTAATAGTTCCCGTTGATCCCTGACAAAAGACCGTCACAAGACCATTGACCACTCCTGACGTTTCCCGTATTTTCGTCACGGCATCGGTAACGTCAATGGTGTCCCCGACCCTTTGGTATCGATTGATATGGTATCTGAATAGACAATATGACTCATGCTTACCTTACTTGATCACGGATTCTCTTGCCTTGTCCACAACACGATGGACATCCCC
>DMNE01000377.1:5137-5667 GCA_003453735.1 Nitrospiraceae bacterium
GCAATAGCAAATCAGCTTATCCATACCTCTAATGAATAACCTTTCCCTCTCTTGATTGGCTTAAAATTCTTGAATACCTCCCCGACTTATCCTCATCACAAGCCTGTTTCAGCTTCTTCATGATTTCATTAAATTCGCTGTTCCCCTCAAGCCTCTCCTCTTCAGCAAGAACCTGTGCAAACCAGTCACAACAATCGGGACAAAGACCCTCATCATCCTCGGCATCAAGCCCTTCACATTCTTTCCCGCAATTGCCGACACGACTCCGTAGATAGTCCAGATGCGTCAGGAGTTCTTCAAGCCTCCATANNCAAGTTACTGCAAAGCCTGAACCCATTATTGTCGTATGCCTTATTCCAGGGAAACAACAACCCCGTCGCCAATGCCCCATTCTCAACAGCCTTTCCCAAGACCTGCGGTGAATCGTCTACAACCACGGTAGTATTACGGGTTATGATTTTGGTCTTGTGGAAGGAAAGGTGAATATCATCATAGACAAGTCCATGCTGCTTCAACCACCTTTCTGTTCG
>DMNE01000377.1:5720-5996 GCA_003453735.1 Nitrospiraceae bacterium
TGACAGCATCAAGAAATTCTTGCTCAGTACAATATCCTTCCCATATATCAAAAATCGTCCAGTTCTCTGGGGAAGGGAAGTTGTTGTTGATCTTCCTGAGCAGTTCGTGGAATGGTTCATAAAACTGCCAAAGGGTATTGTCAATATCTATGAATGCTGTTTTAGTCCTTGTTGCTTTCATCAGATATTATAACCAACCAGCAAGATGTTAAAATAGCCATTGGATTCTTTTACTAGGAGGACATTGAGCTGAAGATTACCAGGATTGTTTCAATA
>DMNE01000140.1:0-1778 GCA_003453735.1 Nitrospiraceae bacterium
GTTCCTAATTCCCGGCCTGGCACACCCAAGGAGGCAGCGGCAGAGAGCGAGGTCGTTCTCCTCTCTGTAAGATGGCCTCATGTAGCGGAAGCGATCCAAGCTGCGGGATCCCTTCAGGGGAAAATACTCATTGATTGCACTAATCCGCTGACACCGGATATGGGGGATCTGGCTGTAGGACATACCTCATCTGCTGCCGAAGAGATAACCAAACTAGCTCCAGGTGCAAAAGTGGTAAAGGCTTTCAACACAGCTTTTGCTCAAATTTATCAGTCTGATTCACGTTTTTTCGGTTCCCGACTGCCGACCATGTTCTACTGCGGTGATGACAGTGGCGCGAAAGCCACCGTCGCGCATCTTATCAAAGAGGCCGGATTTGAACCACTTGACTCAGGATCTCTCAAGGTCGCGCGCTATCTAGAACCCCTTGCCATGCTCGTAATCCAACTCGGTTATGGAATGGGCATGGGCACCAATATAGCGGTAAGTCTGATCAGACGCTGAGCGCATATAGCCACTGTAGCCCCAAGATAAGGGATATTGCTTGCACACATTGAGGTAGAATGCGAGGAATATTTTGTTTATACCATCGTACATAGAGGCTCATCGCATCGGGAAACTAGCCGACAGGATAAAAAAAGCTTACACAATACTGGAGAATTGCCGTCTTTGCCCTCAAGAGTGTGAAGTCAACAGATCGGAGAACGAAAAAGGTATTTGTCGTACCGGCAGGTTAGCCTTGGTCTCGAGCTACAGTCCTCATTTTGGAGAAGAGGATCCGCTTGTAGGTACTCATGGTTCTGGAACCATCTTTATCACCAATTGCAATCTCCTCTGTGTTTTCTGTCAAAACTGGGAAATCAGCCATTTGGGTACAGGCAGCGAAGTGAGTTCAGAAACTCTAGCTGGCATGATGCTCCATCTTCAAAGGCAGGGATGCCACAACATCAATTTTGTTACGCCAACCCATGTGGTCCCTCAGATCCTGAATGCCTTACCCCATGCCATCGAGGCTGGCTTGAATGTTCCATTGGTCTATAATACCAGTGACTATGATGCTGTTAAAAGCATCAGCCTATTAGAAGGGATCTTTGATATCTACATGCCTGATTTTAAATTCTGGGACTCTGAAATGGCCCGTAAGTATTTGAAGGCTCCAGATTATCCTGAAAAGGCCAGAGAGGCTATAAAAGAAATGCATCGCCAGGTTGGCGACCTCGCTCTTGATGAAGAAGGCCTCGCGCTGAGAGGAATTCTTTCGCGACACTTAGTGATGCCAGGGGCAGTAGGGGGGACAAGAGACATAATGCGGTTTATCGCCAGAGAGATCTCGCCAAATACTTATGTAAATATAATGGATCAATACCACCCGTACGGTAACGCCAAGAAATACCCTCATTTAGCCAGAGGTATTGCCCACAATGAATATAACGAGGCTTTGAAGGCCGCCCGTGAAGAAGGCATCACCAGACTTGACAGACGAGCAAAAGAGATAAGAAGTATTGGACTGAAATAATGCCGACACATCACCTCGCAACATTAGAGTTCGACCTCCTCACTTAAGCGCATATTGTGCTCAACTATTAAGAGGATGACGATGCAGACTTTTATNNTCATAACTGCAACAGCAGTTTGATAGCGCGTCACAAATTACCCAATAATATCAATTTATTAGACTAGTCACCGCGAGAGATGTCCAGCCGTGGACTTATCCACTGCGCGGCAAGAGTAAAGGCCCGGTCGCGCGTTGCGCTCCGGACCCTCTTCGCGCACGGGGC
>DMNE01000140.1:1832-13248 GCA_003453735.1 Nitrospiraceae bacterium
AAGCTGCGGGGTATCTTATGAATACATTCGGAATTAATTATTCCCTACATATAAAATTCAGGTACCTGCACTGCCGCTGCCCAGACCTTTCATCAAGAACTCCTTCAATTTTTAGTTTGTCAATTAATTGCAAAGGATAGGCTACTTTCTTGTCGATAGTGGTTACTNNCAGAAAAGAAACTCGAGTTATCGGTCTTGGAGTGCCGAACTCCCCGATGGACGCGAATCAATTAAAGTTTTCTGTCAAAACACCGATACAAATAGAAGGGACACATCTGTTTGGCAAGGACCGCCGACAAGGGCAGGACAGCGCGGAAGACACAGAAGGAAAAGAGAAAACAGACAGAAGACAAGGCTAATGGCATATGCTCATAGACATTTCATTCGAAGGACGGGAAGAGACCTGCAAGTTCATGGCGACCATCACGACAGAGGAGACTTTGGATAGATTATTGCGGGTGGCAAGTCGGGCATTAAACATATTGACTGTTTATGCGTAACTTGGCAGTGATTCTGACATCATGGAGGCTTTATGAAAGCGAGTATTTAAGTAGAGGCGCTTGCGCTACCCTGAAGCCGCAAATAAACGTTAGACCGTTTTTTTTTGAGGCAGAATACAGAGGTTATAACTGTGCCGGGACAACGATGGAACAACTAACTGGGCATTATACAGATGATGAACGAGCAGAGGCCATATCATGGTGAAGGCAGAAAAGGAAAACAATCGAAGGTGTTTCAACAGATATAGAAAAAGATGTTCTGGATACCTTTCTAAAGAGACAGACATTCTCAAGGTTGAGATAGTCGATTATTCTTTTGACGGGGTCGGAGTTATCTTGAACCATTTCTCCCAAATAAATAAAGGCGATACCGTCTTGATAGAGTGTGAAGAACTATCTCTGCATGCAGAGTCTTCCGTACAGTGGTTGTCCCAAACGCATTCCGGTCTGAGAATGGGGCTTCATAAATATAAACCCGTCGGAGGGTCCTTAAGAGACTACCGGCTTTCGGACATTTTTATCGGGCTCCAGCGATCGTTGAAAACAGGCATCCTCAAGATCGGGAGCGGCTCGATAACAAAAAAAATATATATTAAAAACGGCTACATTGTATTCGCAAGTTCAAATCAAGCTGAAGATCAACTGGGCGATATTCTCCTCAGGAAAGGGAAGATAACGCACGAGGTGATTGATCTTTCTTCAAAGCTTGTTCGGACGACAGGGAAAAAGCTGGGGGCCATACTCGTGGAATTGGCCGCTATCACTCCCAAAGAACTCTTCCGGACGGTGAACAACCAGGTGGCTCAGATAATTGAAAGTTGTATCAGTCTGCACAGAGGCGACTTCGAATTTCAGCAAGGCCCCCTGCCGAGCGATGAGGTGATCACGCTCAGGGTTTCAGCTGGGAATCTGATTTTCCGAGCAGCAAAAATGCCAGCCTGTATTGAACGGGCGAAAGACTGTCTTAGCCTCCCTGGTGGGACTTTGCTTTCTTTTTCAAAACATTCGCTTGATTTCTTTCGCGATATAGTTTTCGACGACAACGAAAGAAGAATCATTTCCTATATTGATGATAAAGTGTCACTTGGAGAAATCATCTCACTCTCGGGTCTCGATGAGTCACGGGTGAGAAGGACAATAGCCGCACTCCTGATTACTTCTCTCGTCGAAGTTGTTGAGGGAAACACGGCACAAGAGGATGTCAAGGCCGAAGACGTCACCCACCGGCATGTTCCTGCACCAGACTTACTTGAAAAAATAGAACAGATGGAGCGTAAGCTTGCAACACTTGACTACTACACCATGCTGGGCGTCGAGGAATCCGCAACCGACGACGAAATTCGGTCAGCTTTTCACCAGCTCGCAAAGGAGCTGCACCCGGACAGGCACTTCTGCATCGAGGAGCCTACCAGGGAAAAACTTCACAGCATCTTTGCTCAAATTACAAACGCCTACAGTGTCTTGAGTAAGCCCCAAAAGAGGAAGGAATACGATTGCGTCGCTTCTTCGGGATCCATGGACACCTCAAGAATCGACCTTGCTCGAAAAAGATTTGACGAAGGCCGCGATGAATATAGAAGGAAGGCGTTCGCTAAGGCAGCCCAGTCATTTGCCCAGGCTGCCTACCTTGATCAGTCGACTGCTGCATATCATTTCCATTATGGCCTTACCCTCGCAAAACTCGATGAGCCGAAAAAGGCGCAAGAAGCCCTGGCAAAGGCTTATAGCCTCGATCCCCAGAACGATAACATCCTTGCGGAACTAGGCCACATATATCTTATACTCGGATTTCCCCTCCGAGCAAAGTCAAATTTTATGAAGGCGCTTCACTTGAATGGCTTCAATGAGAGGGCAAAAGAGGGAATAACAAAGGTGCCATAAGGAAATGTGATGACTTTTTTCATATCCGAACCTCTTGTGAGTGTTCCCAGATCCTTCTTCGCTACGGATATTTCCATTGTGATGAGCTCTGCTTATAATCAGTACGTGCGACATGATGTCGCTTGAGTAATTGTTTCAATAACGGAGCATCGTTATGAGGAAACCCTCTATTCCGTTAGAAGGTAGCCTACTGTCCTGAATAAAGTGCGGACAGGAAAAGGGTAACCTGACTCGCAAGGGTCTAATCAGAACCGTGAGGTAATGATATATCTGCCAGCATCGAGGCGGATAAGGTGCCGGGCTTGATGGTAGTGACCAACAAATGTGAACGGCTGATAAACTTCGTAATGGTCGACAAGCCAAAGGTGCTGAGAGGCTTGAACCAAAAGGTACGTAGCCGGTTAATCTCGTACGTATTGGGGTTACACGGACATAAGGGTTATCGGAGGACAGGCACGGGTCTAACCCATCAGTGTTACTCATGCGGAACTTGGGTAAGCGCCGGGATAAACCGGCATAGAGTAGGGGATGAAATAACCCTACATGAAAGGAGGAGCTACTCCATCATGGCCCCGAGTCATGCGCGGGCAATCGCGAGATAGCACGTGAAGCGTTGAAGGGGAAAGCATAGGCCAGGTATCGAGCTCCGAAATCAGCCATCTGGAGCGCCGACCACGTCCAAGTGAGGGGAAGGCACCACGGGCAATGGCGACAAATAGCTAGTTTCTGTTGCGGAAGCATGGATCCGCTGATTTTTTATCCTATCGTCTCGTTCCACCCTCATTTTTTGCTTGACAAATACCGATAGCTTTGCTATGCTAGCGGTATGGACGACAATAAAGAGATCGAAAAATTGCAGAGGCGCATTGAACGGATAAAAAAGCACCTCTCAGAGCTGGGGGAGATGAGGCCGGGAAGTCTCTCGACCCAATACAATGTGTGCGGTAACCCCACTTGTCGGTGCAAACGCCCCGATAATCCAATCAGGCACAGACCGTACTATCAGATCAGTTATACCAGAGGAGGAAAAAGTAAAACCGAATTTGTAAAGTCAGAAGACGTTGAGAAGGTCAGGCTTCAACTGAGAAACTATCACACTTTCAAAGAGCTTACCGATGAATGGGTGGACGTGTCCCTTGCGATCGCTCATTTACGGAAAAAAGAGTGAAACGCCAGTAGAAAGGAGGAGGCTTTGCGAAAGAAAAAGACGGATCAAGAATGCTTGGATTTCAGTATGAAGTCACCCTTGAAAGTAGTGCAGGAGTACCGGGCAAAATATGGAGGCATAAGCATCCTATTAGCGTTAAACCCGAAGATACTGGATCTGGCGCACGAGGATTTCACCAAGAAGCTCTCGAAGTCGGAGTATGGCAGAGGGGGCTACACATCGGAACAAATCATTCGATCGGTCATAGTAATGTTTCTGGAAGTGCAGAGTTATCGCGACACGGTTGTGTTAATAGAGAACAGCGAATTTCTCCGTAGCTTCATCAAGCTTGGGAACAAGGCGATGATGGACTATACCTTTCTGTGTAAGGCGTTCACCGCCTTATCGGCAGAGACATGGAAAGCAATAAACGAGGCATTGAGCATCTATGCGAAGGACAAGGGAAAAATCACGGATGAGAAGCTGAGATCAGACACGACGGCATATGAGACAAACATACACTATCCGACCGACTCCTCGCTGTTATGGGACAGTTACAGGACTTGTGCGCGGTTCATGAAAGATGCCTCCGATGAAATGCCAGCAGTGGGATTAACGCACCGGTTTCATACGAAGAAAGTGAAGAATCTGGCTCTTTTCATAAGCCGCAACAGCGACAAGAAGGACAAAAGGGTGCACCAGAAGATCAAGAGCACTTACAAAGAGTTAATCGAGCGGGTAAAGTGGATCAACTCGGTGGGCGAGGTGGCGGCACACGTACTATGGGGAGGGAACCTGCGGGCAAAGGCAGTAGCGGCGGAGCTTAAGCACTATTTGCCGATAACAAAGAAAATCATAGGCCGGGCTGAGAGTCGGGTACTCTTCGGGCAACAAGTGCCGTCGGCGGAGAAAGTATACAGTCTCTTTGAAGCACACACGGAGCTGATCAAGCGGGGCAAGGCGGGAAAGCCCATTGAATGGGGACATAAGGTATTATTGGCAGAAACCGAAGAGAAATTCATCATCCACTATGAGGCGATGGCTCAACAAAGAGCAGACAAGGACCTCATAGAGGAGAGCTTGAAGATGCACGATAAAGTATTTGGGCGCAGACCTGCCGTGTTCGCTGGGGACAAGGGCTTTTATGAAAGCCAGAAACAAATTCGGAGTCTTTCAGAGAAAATTGAAACCGTATCGATATGCAAAAAAGGGAGGCGTACGGAGGAGGAAGATCAGAGAGAAAGCACAGAGGAGTTTAAAGTCGGTCAGCGGTTTCGGGCAGGCATAGAAGGGACCATCTCGGTCTTAAAACGGGCATTTAAGCTCAGCAAGTGTCTTTTTAAGGGATTTAAGAATTTTGCCGCCAGCGTAGGGTGTGCAGTTTTCTGTCACAACCTCGTAATGCTGGCACGATTGTGAAGAAAACAAACTCGTAGAAGAACGATTTGTTCGGTTCAGTGGAGAAGTGTTTCCAAAATCGATACAAAAGCACAGAGACAGAAAAAAATTTAAGCATTAGATGTCCCGATAGACGCAAACAGATGTCATGGAAATTTTTGGACAAGAATTTTAAATGGAACATAGCTTTCCGCAACAGAAACTAGCTAGATGTGTCCCTCATCACTTTAAGATGTTTTGTGATCGGCATCACATTCAGCCTTACCTAAAGTAGTGCATTATAATCTATGTAGGAATATTCTCATATGCTAAGAAAGATGTTCGGTTGATGAGCCAATGAAACCCATTGCGGATGTCTCGTACGTATGCAATTGGTGAAATAAGGCTAATTGGACTGAACTTCTCGGAGGATTGTTATGTCCTGGAAATGTCCATCATGCGGTCGCAAAAATTACGAGACTTTAAACCATTGCGCGTGCGGCCACCACGGTAACACGGCGGTTTTGAGCAATCAGGGGCCGACAGACTATCAGTGTGTTTCAGAAGAGAGCGAGTGTCCCAATATCCCTTTGAACCGCATAAGCGACCATATTCCATCGTTACAGGAGCCGCCGGAAAGTCATGCCGTACAAACTCCTGGAAGATCCGACTCGACGAGCAGTATGCCGCATGAGGAAGTAATAAAACAAATCGACTCATGGTTGTTTACCTTTTCCAGCGCGGATAACTCCATATCCATTGGCACGCCAGCACTTCAATCTTTCAGGTTGAAAATAGCCCTAGAAGATCTGGAGGATTTACTGGAATTTCTCTATCAGAAGACCGGCAAAGAAAAGACAACTAGAAAAATCAGCCTTGCAACAACGGACATAGTGGGCGTGATTGAAAGGGTGGATAGGATGATCGAAGAAAAAAGATCAAAAGTCTTCCTTAACTTCACCAGCGACGATCTCCAAGACATCGCGGATTTTATCAATCTGCAACTGAAGGTATGATGGACTGTTCCTTCAGTAAGCATATATGCGAATCACAAACCGGTAACGGTTCAATGCCTAGCTCATCACTCCTAGATCAAGCCCCATTGTCAGCCTCACTGTCTAGAATAACCTGAGAGGCAAAAACCAGGTTGGATACTCGCCGACGAGTGAACTACAATTGGATCACCTCCCCCTGCCCTTAAACCACTAATGCAGTTATAGCAGGTTTCTTTCGGGAACGGCGCTGGCTTGGATAAGGCGCACGCGCAGAGCGTTTCCCGTCGTCTGCGGGCCAAAGAACCCAAAATCATGCCCCCCCGTTTCCTTCATCCCCCACTATCATCCGGACAGCCGCATTTCCACGATCTTCTGTTATTCAGCACGCAAGATAAAGGCAATTGGTAATCTTGATTTTATTAGGGTCAATCAATTAATATTTCTAATAGATTTATTTCGAAAGCTTATAAATGAATTCGTCGAATCGGATAAAGAATGGTTAGTAAGAGTGTACATAGGCGAGTGGTATGTCCCTTTACCCTCGAACTTGCAGAATACTGTTCGAATCAGAGAACTGCCAGAAAACAAAAGATATGTCCCTTTTCCCTTGGACCCTGCGTCTGTCTGGGAAAGTTGAGGAAAAAGAGAAAATAGGCGCTGCAATATTTAGCCAAAGAGGATTGAGGGATTGTGGGGACGCTCCGTGTTTTGGCTCTCCGTTATCCATCTACCTGGTAAGACCAATCCTTTACCAGAGCCTCTCGGATATCGAGTATTTTATTGAGCACGATGCAAAGGGATAACGTCATGCAGAGTACTATGAAAGCTGCCGTCATTGATAAATATGGCGGAAATGATATGATTGAGGTCAAGGATGTACTTGTGCCATCGCCTGGACCACATGAAGTGCTTATCAGGGTTCGCGCTGCTGCCATCAATCCACTTGACTGGAAAATTCGTTATGGAGGGGCAAAGATACTCACGGGAAGCAAATTCCCAAAGATTCTTGGCAGCGAGTGCGCGGGTGAGGTTATGGAAACCGGGAGAAAGGTGAAACACTTCAACAACGGGGATCAGGTGATCGGCTATCCAGGTATTCGCCGTCTGTCGGCCTTTGCTGAATACGTGTGCGCAAGTGAGCAAACGACGTTTTCCAAGCCAAAGAACATAACCTTCGAACAGGCTTCGGCTCTCCCGATTGCCGGTCTTACGGCTCTTCAATCATTGAGAGACCTCGGTCATATCGCACGGGACAGTAGAGTGCTGATCAATGGAGCTTCAGGTGGTGTAGGGACATTTGCCATTCAGATTGGTAAGATCTTTGAAGCAAACATTACCGCTGTATGTAGCGGCACCAACGCTGACCTCGTGAAGGGGTTGGGTGCCGACCGCGTGATAGATTATACCCAAAAGGATTTTCTAGAAAGCGGCGAGCACTACGACATTATCTTCGATGCTGTTTCCAAACGTTCTTTTGGCGAATGCAAGAAAGCGCTGGCTCCAACAGGAATCTATGTAAATACCCTCCCTTCACTATCTGTTCTCCTGAATCAATTTCTTATGGGCTTCTTCGTGAGGAAAAAGGCCAAGAGCGTAATGGTCAAGCCTAATGCGACAGACATGGAATGGATGAAGATGCAAATCGAAGCGAGGAAGATCAGCATAGTAATTGATCGAGTTTATTCCTTGGAACAGGTGTCTGAAGCTCTCGCCTATAGCGAGACAGAAAAAGCGAAAGGGAAGGTCATATTATCGCTCTGATCATCAAAGAAAGGTCATTTTGCTCCTCTTGTGGTCAACACCCTTGGAAGCCTGTTATAATGATGTTGACTACAACTGGACGCCATGAATGATAGAGATTCGTCTTGCTAGATATGTAATATGAAGAAGAACAGTGAAACGTCTACAAATGTTTCTATTGATCCTCTTAGCCTTGTCATTATCATAATAGCTTCAATTTTTTTAGCACAAGCTTTTGTTGCTCTTGTTTTATCAATTATATCTCCTTTATCGACAGAAAGGTATATGTTTTTGGACGCTGCGATGCTCGCAGTTGTACTATTCCCAGTGATATATTTTCTTGTATTTAAACCGTTTGCATCCCAAATCAAAGAGCTCAAGAGGTCAAAAGAGGCACTTCATGCCAGCGAGGAGAAGTATCGTTCAATCGTGGAGACCACCGATGATTCGATATATCTGGTAGATAGAAATTACAGGTATCTTTTTATGAACAAAAAGCATATGACGAGAATGGGTTTTTCCGCAGGGCAATATGTCGGCCGCAGCTTCAGCGAGTTTCATTCAAGTGAAGAAACAAGAGATTTTATTGAAAAAGTCGACAAGGTATTCGAAGAAGCGAAGTCCGAACAGCATAAACATAAAAGCGAGAGAGACAATAAGTCTTTTTTACGGACCTTCAGTCCTATTAAAGGACCAGATGGGAAAGTTGTAGCGGTAAGTGTTGTTTCAAAAAAAACATTACCGAGCTAAAACAGACTGGAGAGAGAAAAAAAACTGATTGCAAACTTTCCGTTGGACATCAACTGAGAGCTATGAATTCAAAAATGTCTTCGCAAATTAACTTTGATCGATTCCCTTGATAAACAATGGACTTTCACCGCCTCACTCAAAAATCACATATCTCAGTGCATTTTCAAGCCTTTTCCCCTTTATGCCGATTTCCTCAAATCTCGAGATATTCCTTTCACGCCGCATTGCGAGTATTTTTTTGACGGTATCTGGTCCAAAACCCGGCACTCGTAACAATGTTGCCCTGTCAGAACTATTGATTCTGACAGGGTAAAAGTCAGGATGTCTCTCAGCCCATAGTTGCTTGGGGTCCTTGTCAAGTCTCAGCTTACCACTGCCGTCGACGAGTATATCCTTCCTACTAAACCCGTATTTGCGAACAAGAAAATCGACCTGGTACAGGCGGTGTTCGCGCATAAAATGCTCTCCTGGGTTTGAGAGAAAGTGCCTTTCTCCGGGAATGTTCGGATCTCCAAGACCTTTTTGATACGCAGAAAAGTAAACCCGTTTAAAACGCAGACGTTCATAGAGATCAAACACGGAATCGATAATTTCCGAGTCAGTTTCATCGGATGCCCCGACAATGAATTGCGTGGTGCATTTGACCCGCGAAAGCTTCATGCCCTTTCCCGTGAGCCTGCTCATCAGTTTCATCGGGCGGACAATGTCTTTCTCGTAATCTTTTTTGCCTGAAAGCATTTCGAAGTGTTTCCCCCCTGGGGTTTCGATGTTCAATGAGACAGCGCTTGCCAGAGACAGAGCATCTTCGATAGCAGCATCAGAGGCACCGGGAATAATTTTCAGATGTATGTAGCCCCTGAAATCATGTTTGTATCTAAGCAGACGGGCGACAGTGTTGATTTTATCCATCGTATAATCAGGGTTATTGATAACTGCGGAACTGAGGAAGAGGCCAAAGACCTCGCCTCTTCTTTTAGACTCCAGAAACACACGGGCTATCTCTTCGGGATGAAGCGTGCAGCGCCGCACATTTGTCACGGACCGTAACGGGCAGTATAAGCAATCGTTAGCACAAGCATTGGAGAGTAGGGTTTTAAGCAACACCGAATATCCCCCCTGGGGTAGCGTAACAGGATATAGCCACTTACCATCTAACCCTCTTCTGCGGTGGTCATCTTTGCCGGCACTGCCGCATGCACAAGCCAGATCGTACTGCGAATCCTCTGACAGAACTTTAAGTTTTTCGACGGTATCCATCAAGAGAGTATATCACAGCCACTCAGAAGCAGGTTAATGTTGAGCTCTCAATCGATAATCTCGGAATTGTCCCGCAATGCGGGGTTCGGTTCGGCCCATCGGCGTCTTGCCAGCGCCATATTATCAGCCCTGTGTCGACGCTCCATTTGATCATGACATCCCAGACAATGCATCAATCGTTCTCAAAATGGACACTGTGTTGGGAGCGCTTACTCCACTCTGGCATCCCGCCCAGGATGGAGAATGCGGCGCCTCTGGCGGTTCAAGTGGACTTTGACCTCACAATCAGAACCGTGCCTGTGCAAGAAACGGCCCGGCTACAATGGATGAGAGTTATGCTCCGAAGATGTCATAGCAATGCCGGTTAAGCCTGCCGTTGACAAGTCGTGTGCCGTGTCCAACATTTCTCCGAACTCTGGGACAACCTCGGAACGCCATCACGGCTATGACAGCGAGGATCACCACCGCGACGATCAGTCTTTTCATCTTCTCCATCCCACCCCTCATACACTGTTGTCAAGCATCTCTATTTTGGTTTTAAGCAGCACGAAAAGTAAACCACTATCTTCGCAGGTCAGACAACCCCATCTTCTCCTTTCTGAATCCCCCTTGCCAGCCTCAAGAAGTCCATGTCTCTTTGAAAGCGCCCGGGGCAAGCTGCGCGCTGTTTTGACGAGGGGCGACCTAATAACTTCGTCCGGGAAAAATCCTCGCCGATCTCCTTTAAATGTGCTATTATATTTTAATATTGAAACTGTCAAAGGAGGGACTACGAATGAATAGAAGTAAAGGTTTATTCTCGGTAGCATGTGTACTTTTTATTCTTTCAAGCTGGATACCAGCGCTTGCAAATGAGATGGCTGAAAAAAAAGCAATTGAGGCTTCCACTACTTGGCTGAAATTAATTGATGACGGTCAATACACAAAAAGCTGGGAAACAGCCGCTGAATTTTTTAAGAATGCTGTTAGTAAGGAACAGTGGAATCAATCACTTAATGCAGCACGAAAATCTTTTGGGAAAGTCATCAAAAGAAGCGTGAAATCAAAGCAGTACATGACGAGTTTACCGGGAGCACCAAATGGCGAATATGTGGTCGTACAGTATGACAGCTCTTTTGAACATAAAGAATCCTCAGTTGAGACTGTTACTGCCATGCTGGATAAGGATGGTAAATGGCGAATAGCCGGCTATTACATCAGATAGGGCTGCCGCTAAGATGCTTTGGTCTTCTTATATGAGTGTCTATTGTTGATGACTTTTTCTTCTTTGTACACCGCGTTGTCACTTTTTTTGCCACAAGCCCAAGCTTTCTTTTGAAAAATAATAGGCATCGGGAATCTGACCGTCCACGGTTCGCAACTGTTGATATTTTTATAACAAAATATGCTAGTATTTAGCTTCAGGTCACCCTGCCGCTATCCGTGAGAAATCGTGGCAGGCATGTCTGGAGCAAGTGGGCAGTGGTTTCCCGGAAGACCCCAGNNATTCCCGATCCTCCCTGGCACCTGCTCGAAAGAGCAAGGCCTGGGGAGAGATCTATCCGCTTGTTGCCGGCGCAATCCCGGCATGCGAATCGTCATTAGAGCAGTTCGAATGACGTCGTGGAATATTTGTCCATAGTTTTAGGAACGGTACGTGTAGAAGGCCTTACTTACGTGAGCAAGGTTCCGAAGGATGAGGCCCTCAAATCAGCGCATTCAGCAGAATTTTTTTAAGTAAAAGCCCGGTCGCACGTTGCGCTCCCGGACCCTCTTCGCGCACGGGGCAT
>DMNE01000189.1 GCA_003453735.1 Nitrospiraceae bacterium
TATTGTTCTATTGCCTTATCAAACAGGCCTTTAGACCGGTATGCAACGCCCAGGTTGTTATGTGCCTCTGCGTCATCCGGCTTTAGACTTATTGCTGTTTGGTATTGTTCTATTGCCTTATCAAATAAGCCTTTAGACTGGTATGCAACGCCCAGGTTGTTATGTGCAAAAGGACCTCTTCTGGGTTCTTTTTTAACAACATAATTCCAGAAGACAAGACTATTCTTCCATAAGCCAATCTGTTGAATAGTAATATATGAAATAGAAATAAGCGTGGCACTGGCTACAGAAACGCTGACCATTCTTAAAATCAGCTTCCACCGTTTTGCAGAAGTCACTTTTTCATAAATCGCTGCTGTTATTAAACCCATAATAAGAAATGGTCCAAGACTGGGCAAATAAGTATATCTGTCAGCCATTGCCTGTCTCCCTACCTGAACAATACCAAGCACAGGAAGCAGGGTTATAACATAATAACCCCAAACTGTTAACCATAATTTCTGTTTTTTTACAATAACTACAGAGACTGCAGTAGCCCCGATCACGAGAATCACTGCCAAAAGATAGTCTAAAGATAAAACTGATGTATTCTCTGGATACGGATAAAATGGCACTAAATTCAAGGGTAATATCATCTTCCCGAGATAACCGACAAGAGATTTAGCTGCAACGAGCATACGTGTTGACAATGGGGTAACCTCTATCGGCCGTATGGCCTTTCCTGCTTTCTGTGCCAGAATAGTCAGTATTGATGAAATAAGACTTAATGCAACGAACGGGAGTTTCTCAAGAAAAGCAGTCCCGAATGTTTTAAGAGACTGTATTCTTTTAAAAAGATACCAGTCTAAAAGCAGCAGGACAAAGGGAAGAGAAACAGCCATCGGCTTACTTAATAAAGCGAGGATAAAAAATCCAATAGTAATGAGATATGGTTTACTGAAAAACCGTGATAGAGGACTTTTCTGAGCTGTTTCATTGTCCACAACACTTACATATTTCGTATACATGGTGATGCTGAGCAAGAAGAACAACGCACACAGAAGGTCTTTCCTTTCCGAAACCCATGCAACCGATTCCACATGCAAAGGATGCAGACCGAATAATAACCCTGTTACTGCCCCTGTTACAGGTATCGTCCGGTTATTCAAGAAAGATCCTGATAACCTATTATTGGTTACTGTCTTCTTGTACATTTCCATAAGTCGTATCACAAGAAATACCACCATAAAGGTGTTGAACGCATGGAGAATAATGTTCGTCAGATGATGGCCCAGAGGATTTAATCCCCAAATGGCGTAATCTATGGCGTGGGAGATCCATGTGAGGGGATGCCAGTTACCAGCGTTAAACCCTCCCCATGCTGATCTGAATAATTTTGTATTTATAGCATGGATAAAGGAATTCTCATAGACATATAAGTTGTCGTCCCAGTTCAAAAATTCNNTTCTGAAGCGCTGGAAGAAAGACTATGAATGTGACAATCGCAACTAAAGCAGCAATGATTACTAAACTCAGTGGAGTCGCTTTTGATGCACGGCCGATTCGCTCGTCTTCTGACTTGGCCCTGCTAGACTCGGAAATCTTACCGGCTTTCTTTTTTGAAGCCTTTCCCACTGCGAAAATATAACACTTCCGGCCTTAGTGGTTCAAGCAAGAATCATTTCGATCTCAATATATAGATCAAGAAATGAGCTGTTTTCAGCAGTTGTTGTTTTCTGGAAGCTATTATTGTCCGCCCTCGTTAAAGCAGGGGCAAAGAATTGCCGTGGGGTTTTGGGTGAGGAATGTTTGTTACGACATGAACTCCGCACGGCCGGATCCTACGGCGGCATAGCGCCCGAGTCCGTCGAGGTCACTTCTTGACACCTATGCAATACCTCTACGCAGCCCGCCAACGGTCATATCTGTTCCGAGCCGGAGACGTATCATAATCCAGAATGTCCCAACCCGCATCCTTACCCTGAGTCGGCCATATCGAATAGATGGTCCAGCCTTCGAGCCTCCTCACGTACAATAGATAGGCATTTCTAGGGATTCTTTTCGCTTGCCAATTCACGCCCCGGCCAGAGCGCAGTTAGGGCAAGAGCGACCGCAATGCCCAGTGAGACCTCGACGAAACGGTGAACTCCGATGAGCCACGGCGCTTCTCCTCGCGCCACGAGCACGATAATCGTAAGTCGTGATGCTCGCGAATCGATAGGCACTCTGGTCGAGACGCAGAATGGCGCAAATCAGCCCGAGTGCAAAGGTTGCCGCACCAAACACAATAAGCCCTGGCTCAAAATAACTTGCCAGCAATCCTCCCGACTCAGCACCCAGCGTGGTACCGATAATGCGCTGCTTCGATACGCCCCATGAGGCCCCTAGCGTTGACTGCATCACAATAAGCATCGTGATCGGCGCCCAGTAAGCCTCCGGCATCCCCAACAACCTCGCGACGGCCAAAGATGCTGTCGCCCCGATGCCTGTGCGTGCCGAGTTCACCAGCCAGCTGCTTTTCCATGTCGACGAAAACCAATTTTTTGCACTTAACCGCGACATGCATCCTCCTCTGAGCTGCCGAGTTTTTTGCCAAATCGGTCATTAACAAGTGTGCTATGTTGTGCTATGGAGAATTATAGCAAGATTTGAGTGTCAAGGAAGCTATATCGATATATAGAGATTGGCAAAATGTTCTAGTCCGCCTGAAAGTCGATGGGTATTGCTTTACGTCAAGTATTCACTTATATTGCGAGAACAAAGTAGCATGTAGCTCCCCGCCCCACAAGAGTGAACGCAATAGCTTCAGCCAAAATATCACACCCAGGATAAGTGTAGCGATCAGAGAGCCAGAATCTTATGGGCCGAAAGGCCGACAGAGCAACTTCCGAAATGAGTGTAAGGTTGATTCTTCACCACATTACATCACATTTCATTTATCGGCGAAAACAAAAGCATTGCGCGGTAACCAACAGCATCACTTGCCAACCTCCGCAAGCACATCGGAGCGATTCCACCAGCCGCCGCCCAGCGCCATAAATAATGCTGCGGTGTCCGCAAAACGATTGGCCTCAGCCTGTACGAGATTAATCACTGCTTGCTGATAAGCCTGTTGGGCTGAGAGCAACGATAAATAATTAACGTAGCCGAGTTCGAACTGTCGACGTGCAAGGTCTAAGCTTCGCTTGGCTGCCTGTTCAAAAGCCGCTGCCGCTTTTAGAGCATCGGCATCGGATTGGAGCGCGTGCAGTGTGTCCGCAACGTTTTGGAAGGCGGCGATAACCGTGATGCGATATTGAGCCCCGGCCTGATCTAAGCCTGCTTCCGCAGCGCGTTTTCTGTGCAGCAAGGTACCCCCTTGGAAGATTGGCTGCGTCAGATTGCCTGCCAACGCCCAGAAGCCGGTGCCGGGGGTGAACAACTTACCGATCCCACTGGCAGTGGAGCCCAAATCAGCGCTTAGCGTAATACTCGGCAGCATGGCGGCCACCGTGACACCGACCTGAGCGCTGGCGGAATGAAGCTGCTCCTCTGCGGCCCGCACGTCCGGGCGTTGCTCCACCAGCTTGGAGGGAAGGCTGACCGGCAACTCCTCCGGAAGGCTGAGCGATGCGAACTCGAACGTCTCCTCCAGTTCTTCGTTTGGGAAGCGTCCGGCAAGGGCCGCAAGCAGATCGCGAGTTTGTGCCAGCTGTTTTTGAAGTGTCGGCAAGGTTTGCTGCACCTGGGCAAGGGCCGCTTCCTGCGCAGCCACGTCCAGCCCAGCTACATAACCGAGAGTGAACTGTCGGCGCAGCTGGTCGAGCATCTCAGTTTCGATCTTGATAATGCTCAGCGTTGCGGAAATCTGAGATCGCAACGAAGCCTCCTGGATAGCCGCAGCCACCACGTTTGATGTCAGTGTGAGATAAGTCGCCTCGAGCTGGAAACGTTGAAAATCGGCCTGGGCGGTCAGGGATTCCACCTGTCGCCGGTTGCCGCCGAATACGTCAGGTACAAAGCCCACGCTCACTTGAGCGGTTTGGAGACTGTAGGGTTCTTCGCCCGCACTCGTCACAGGCGAAATGGCGCCCGAGTCCTTTGCGCGGCTAGCTGAACCACTGCCCTGGATAAAAGGAAAGTAATAGCCCACCTGGGCCGAGACGTTCTCGCGAGCCTGGCGCAAGGCCGCCTTGGCTGCATCGATCGTGGGGTTAGCCTTGAGCGATTTTTCGATCAGTGCATTGAGCGGCGGCGACTTGAACAATGCCCACCACTGTTGCGGGATGTCCATACCTTTGACAAAGCGTTGTTCCTCGCCGCCAGCCACGTCGGCCGTCGATGATGTCGCAGTCAGCGGCTGCGCCGTATAGCCGTCAACGGCGGGCGGGGTGGGACGATGGAAGTCGGGACCCACCGCGCAACCTGAAAGCAGAGCCACCCCGGCCAATACTACTGCGATGCTGGAAAAATACTGTGCAGACATGACATCCTCCTTAATAACGGCTACCGCTTACGATGCATTCCCGTTCCGATGATAGATGAACTGTTTTTGGGGGCTCCCGGGGCGATGCCTCCAAGTTTGAAGGATTTTGGGGGTACAACGGCTTTATTGACAATAGAAGCGTCCCTTGTCTGGTTCACTTTGAAGACGGACGAAGGACCGGCTTTCATCGCAGCAGGGAATTCATTTTTCGCCCCCGTTAAGGAACCTTTACTGTTTGGTTTGGCAAAGGCGGCATTCGTCGCCAATAGCCCAAAATATATCATTAAAACGCAGCACCACACTTTCATATCGGCTCCTATCGCTCTACGGCCATTTTTTCCTTTTTATTTTTTTTCCCCAAGAACAGCATTTGGAGTGGTGGCACGACCACCAGAAGCAAGACGGGACCGATGAACATCCCCCCCACGATCACGGTAGCAAGCGGACGTTGCACCTCACTTCCAATGCCGGTCGAGATCGCTGCAGGGAACAGCCCGATGCAGGCGGAGAGACTCGTCATGAGTAGTGGCCGCATACGGGTTGACGCCGCGTGCAACATCGCGTCCATAGGCGTGCCTCCGTGACGCCTTGCCTGGTTGTAATAGGTAATCATAAGAATGCCATTCATGACTGATACACCAAAGAGGGAGATGAAGCCGACGGCGGCAGAGATGCTAAAATTGAGGCCGGCGATATAGAGCGCCAACACGCCGCCAGTTACTGCAAAAGGGATTCCAGCGAGCGCCAGCAGACTGTCACGCAGCGAATTGAAAGTGGCGTAGAGCAACCCTAGGATGAGCACGAGGCTGATCGGCACAATAAGCTCCAGGCGTTTTTTTGCAAGCTGGAGGTCTCCGAACTCGCCGGCCCAGATGAGTCGGTAGCCGCTGGGAAGTTTCACATTCTTCGCGATACGCTCCTGCGCCTCGGCCACAGTGCTGCCCAGGTCACGTTCGCGTACGCTAAACTTCACCGGGATAAAACGTTGCACGCTCTCGTGATAAATCCAGGCGGCCCCTGTATCCAAGGTTATCGTCGCCAATTCGCTCAAAGGGATATAGCCATTGGCGCCGTTGCTCGTTTGATAGCCCACCTTGATATTACTGATCTTTTCGATGCTGTCCCGGTCTTCAGACGGGTAGCGGACTGCCAGTTCGAACTGGCGATCGCCCTCCAAAACCGATGTCGCCACTGCTCCGCCCATCGCCGCTTGAATTAGGGAGTTGACGTCACCCGAATTAAGGCCGTAGCGCGCGGCTTTAGTCCGATCCACTTTGATATTCAGGTTAGGCTGTCCAAGGACCGGGAAGATACCAAGGTCGGTAATGCCCCGAACCTGGCTCATCTCGTCCCTGACTTGCTTGGCCAGACTTGTCAATGTCTCGAGATTGGGGCCGATGATCTTGATCGAATTGACGGCTTTGACCCCCGAAATGGCCTCCTCGATGTTATCCTGGATGTATTGCGAGAAATTGAAGCTGACGCCAGGCAACTCGCGCTCAAGCTCGGTGTTAATCTTCTCCGTGAGTTTCTCCTTGGTCATGCCCCTAGGCCATTGGTCCAACGGCTTGAGCACCGCAAACAGCTCGACGTTGGAAAATAGCGACGCGTCGCTGCCGTCATCGGGTCGGCCATGCTGGGACGTGACAGTGACGACCTCCGGATATTTCAGGAGAATCAGGCGCATTTTTCTCGTTGCCGTCTCGCCGTCTTGCAGCGAAAGCGTCATCGGCATGGAAGCGCGAATCCAAAAATTGCCTTCTTCGAGGTGCGGGAGGAATTCGTTTCCTAGCCGCGGTATCAGCAATCCGGCCAAGGCGATAAAACCAATGCCGATCACCACCATGATCACGCGGCGGACGAGAGCGAAACGCAGCACCGGATTGTAAAGGCGATGCAGTGCGCGGACGACTATTGTTTCAGCTTCCTTCAAATGCTCGGGGAGCAGCAAGGACGCAAGCACAGGGGTGATTGTGAACGTCGCAATCAAGGCACCCGCCAGCGCGTAGCCATATGTGCGCGCCATCGGGCCGAATATCGCCCCCTCGACTCCCTGCATGGTGAAGAGCGGCACGAAAGCGGCCACGGTGATTAAGGCTGAGAAAAACACCGCCTTGTCCACTTGCAGCGCGCTGATCAGAATCAGCCGCAAGCG
>DMNE01000141.1 GCA_003453735.1 Nitrospiraceae bacterium
CAACCGGCGGGGATTCACATCACTTACGATTATGGCTGGAAAGAAACGCAGCCAAAATATTTGTCTCCCCTCAAACTAAACGTTTCCATGAGTTCGAAGGTTTCGGCAAGTTCTTCTAATAACAAAGCATTTCAAGGTAGAGCAACTACTGCGGCTTTCCGAAAATAATCATCAGAACGTTTTGCTAAATAACATCCCATACTCAACGCATCTATTGCAAGTTTCAAAAACTGACTGCCGCCAGAAACCAACATGAGTGACTGCTTGTACAGACCTGTCTGGTTATTTTGATAATCAACGCCTCCATAGCACGGCGCGCATATCATGCCACGCTAATCCAAGCCTGAAACTTAGCGTATCGATAAAATGGTTGCAATCTATTATTTCGTGCCTTATATTTAAAGTTGAGAAAGGAGATTGGGAATTGCTAATTGTTCAATCTAAAAATAATGTTCCGATAAGACTTACAATAGAGCGTTGGAACCACATCATCTTGCGGCATCCATAATTGGAGGGCCAGAAAGAATATGTGATACAGACTGTTACCGAACCCGACCCCGGATTCAACAAGGCGATTTCGGCGAACTTATTGCCATCCGCTTTTATGAAACAACGCCTCTTACTTCTTCCTGCACCTGAGACTGTGGCGTTCTCGCGACAGGCATTAGGTTACAACCGGAAAGAAACACTTTACCGATGAGCCACGAGATGCGGTGTACAATAGAATCATGCACCAGTAGATAGCTTCAACTCAAAAGATCGTCCCCACCCCGCCGGGATTGTGATGGTCACGCATACTCCTTTCGGTCTCGATTAATTTCACTCTATCAATACTACGTCAGTCAACGGGGTGCCCGTAATCACCTTTACTCACCCACCATCGGAATCTGTGAGGAGACCTGGACATCTAGCAGCAATCGAAGCCGTCTGTCAATTTGCATAAAGCGAGCGACCTTCCGGCCAGGCAGGACTTTTTCGAAAAGTGGAAGGAACTTCTGTGCCAGCTGGACTGTGGCATCATCTGCCTCCATCCATCTCTTTGTTAAACTCAAGGCCTCGGCATCACTCAAGCTGTCGTAGCTTGCCGCATACTGCTTAATGATGCCAAGACGATCATCGTTAATCTTTTAATTCATGTACCGAGTACCGACGGTCGCGGACAACTATGCCACCTTTGACTCCTCTGAAACTGAAAAGAGGACAACAGTCACCTTCTTCCCTTTTCAAAGTCTTATTTCCACCGATAAACATGCACCGCGATATACATTGCCAACATCCCTAACAAAAAGCCGACAGAAAATATTTCCACACTTTTTAACCTCGCCTCTCCACCTACGAACCACGCGATATAGTTTATAAGCACGAGAACGATAATGACACAAATTACATAGAGACTCAGGGGATATCTTTTCATGACGCTCGCCCATACTAACGGTATGGTGACCTCCGATCATTTTGCCCGTCACCGGGCTCAAGATAGATGGACAAGGCCCATAACCATCTATCAATAATTCCAGTTGCAATCAGCTAAAGTATAACAAATTTGAAAATTACGATGTACAGGAAGTACCTTTGCAGGCAGTGCCTTTTCTCAAAAGTGGCATATTTTTTCAGAAATCTTCAGAACGAGGCAAAGGAAACTTCACATGTCCGCCAACACGCGCTGCAGTTATCCTGACTCTTATAAGGTAGATCAACGAAGCCTATTCCCAGACGACACGAGTCACTGAAAAGGGAGTTATTGTGATACGCCCCGTAAAATTCTGATGCTCGATTCTGGCAGAAAGTTTGTCAGTCCTGACGAGGTCTGGCATCGACATGAATTCTATGGTTGAAGGCCTCTTGTTCGGTATCAGGGTTGTCGGATCCAGCAAGAAAACATCGGTTGAAACGTTTTCCAGGATCAACGTCGTACGGTCTTTCGATTGGAAAAGACCTCCTTCGACAGCAAAATAAGATTGAGGAACCACGCCTTCCCCGCCAATCGGTTTAGCGCCATCCTGAACCACACGTTGGAATGAACCGCCGCCATTGGCCGCCTTATTCAGCCATTTCAATGCTGCCGCCGTCGGCACGGGTGCATAACCCCCCATGCCGTCTGCGATGAACATCGAGAACGGATTCTTTGGTCTGAAGTCGTACATAAAGAACAGCGAGGCTGTGACTGAGGCATGACGCAGGTGAACAAGTACCATGCGCGCGGCCAGCAGCATTTCCATCGACGGGGAAAGCGGTTCAACGTCGGCGCCACGCTGGGTCGCCGCATTGGCGCCGCGTGAATTCCACTCGGTAATCCATATTTCCTTGCCGGGCAGACGCCGTTCGATACCCCGCAGTATGCGCTCCACCCCATCATCCACTTGGGCCATCATGGCCTTCAAGCGCGGCAACGCGTTCTCCCGTGTTGGTGGCGTGAGTCCCGCCTGTGGTTCGCCCAGCACGTCGCTTAGCCGCGGATAAAGATGCAACGTGACGGCATCGAACCAGGGTTCCGGGCGCAGGTCGTCATCCCATTTCTCGATTCGCTGCCAGAACCGTGCCCTGGGATTGCGATGGACGCTGAAGCCACTGGCTGCGGCCTGCACGGCGGTCTTTGCGTTCGCGGGCAAGTAGGGCTTGAGGGCGTCAAGGTATTGCTTCATCGTCCGCATGCTGGAGGGGGCATCAGACCAGCGCGCCAGGCTTTCCGGATCGTTGCCCATAGCGACCCAGAATTCGTTCCCCAATTCGATTCGTTGTGGAACCAGCCCGTTACCGGCTAGGTGCTTGAGCCATTCCACTTGTTCGGCGATGCTCGATGACTCCAGATTAGGCACAAAGATCACTTGCGCCCCAATCTGCCGGGAGAAAGCCATATATTGTTCCATCTTGATGCCATCGGGGTTGCCTCTGGCAATGTTGGCAGCTGCTTTGGCCCAAAAACGCACGTAGGGAGAACTGTCGGGGTACTCTTGGATCTTGATCAATCCCGTGCGCCAATTGTAAAAATTGGCATCGGACCCTCCCGGAAAACGGTCCAGCCCGAGGTCCATTTGTTTTAGAGCCTCTATTTTGGCCGGATTATCGAGGAGACGTTCGAAGAAGGCTGACGTGGACCCACCTAAAATTGGCCCCTGCAACAAACGTGATTGTCCGACTGACTTGAGCGTTAGGATCTTGGCGTCGGTCGCGGCATTTGCGCCAATCAGAGGGATGGAGGTCATAAGCGAAAAGACAAGCGCCAGCCGCAACGAGAGAGAAAACTTTTTCATAATGCTATTATTCTGCCATAAAATGAAGCATTATTTTCCAGTAACCATCACAATTATATCACAATTAACGCGTGCGCATTTCAGGAATTTATCTTGAGGGAAGTCTCTCCTGTCACTCCTTCCAAAAGTCTCAATTATTAGAAGAACATAGCAAACACGGGCAACAATTATCGATCGAACTCTTCATCTAGCTGCCAGAACATGAAACTATCGACTTCTGGCGGAAAGAAACAGTTTTTGGACATTGCAATTGGCGTTAACTTTAGGGAGTAAGTGATGGGCGCGCGAAACGACTCAAAATCTCTCATTCAGCCACAAGTCCTTAAAATGGTGAGAAGGCAAGTCATCTCGGGCTTTCTGATTGAAAGATTTCTTTCCGCGAACGTTTAGTACATTTCCAAGTGCGCAAACTGGAGAAAGGCTGGGGTTGCGACTTTCAACTATTCACTACTCACTTTCGAAGACGAAGTACCTGAGGCATCGATGAGATGTGAATTAGGGAAAAAACTGTTGAAGTGGGCACAAATTCACGACGATTGACGGAGGACTTCATGGCAGCGGTGTGAAAATCAGTCACCCAATCCATACTGTCTTTTTGCATTCCTTCGTCCCTTAGACGGTATTGGTTGTCCCCCCTCTGAAGCCCACCTTGAGTTCGGACTCAAGGTTGAAGTATTTCAGGCATGTCCCGCAGGTGAATATCTCCACACCCAAGGTATCGAACTCTTTGAGGAGCGCCACTGTTTCCTCATTTGAATTAAACGTGGGCATTGATGCGTCGGGGTCGGCTTTCTTCGTGCCTCCTCAGCGATCAGGAGGCCATAACTGTCTACGGCGCCGTGCGGTTCAGTCTCTCTTCGAAGCTCTGAACAAAGAGGTGGTCGAGGATCTGGACAGTCAGGATAAATGTCAACGCACCGTTTAGCTTTCTCTTGAACAGGGAATTGGAGGAAACCACTTTCAACAACCACTGCCATACCCGAATTCGCCGATAGCTGAAAATGCCGCTCTTCTCGACCGCCTCGCGGCTGAGATACTTCTTCAGAAGCGCATCCAGCCCGGGATATTGTCCTTTTTCGATCCACAGCGGCGGGGCAGAATAGGGCCATTTTTTTCGAAAGTAGATCGCCTCGGTGACCCGCTCCCTGAAGGCTTCCCGCAGCACGTATTTTTCCACGCCGTCGCGAATCTTGAAATGGTCCGGGATGTAGCGCATTGCCTCAAAAAGATGGTGGTCAAGAAAAGGAGTCCTCCCCTCGATAGAATGCCCCAATTCAGGGCGGTCGCCGAGGATGGTGAGCAGGTAAGGGGCGAGCATGTTCTTGATCCAGGCATATTGCATCTTCCTCACCAATGGCCGGCCTTCCGTCTGATTTGGGTCGATGCGCTCCTTGAGTCGTTGCAGCGCATGGCCTGCCGTAAGCCCGGACTTGTGTTTCCTGTGGAAAAAATCTAGAATGCGTTTTTGAGTTTTCGGCGACAGCATCTCGACGTAGTCCGGCATGGGAATGAAGCCGAGTGTTTTCATTATCTGGCCCGTTATCGAGCGCCCCGGTTTCTCTTGTCCTCTTAGCTTGTTTAACATGTGATCGCTCAGCGTGCCTTTCCCCGGTTGAAAAATGATGTATCCCAGAAACACCTCATCGGCTCCCTCCCCGGTGAGGACAACTTTTACGTGCTGGTGCGCGAGGCGCGACAACATGAATTTTCCAACACCGTGAAAGTTGTGAAAGGGCAACTCTGTTGACCAGATGCAATCCTCCGTGTTTTCTATGAGTGCTTCCGGACCACATTCGACGGAGTGGAACTCCGCCCCGATTTTTGCCGCCATCTCCCGCGCCAGCCGGTCTTCGTCGAATGCCTCGTCCTGCGGGAAAGAGATGTTAAATGCCATCACCTTTTCGGGGTGGTACTTGGCGACCGTAGCTGCGACGATAGCCGAATCTATTCCCCCGCTGAGATAGACGCCCACGGGAACATCGGCTCTGAGGCGGAATCGCACGGCCTCGTCGACTTTCTCCTGAACCATTGCGAGACAGCGGCCAAAATCCGTTTCCATCCCTCCGGCGTCTTCCGACGGGAAATCACAGTCCCAGTAACGCTTCATTTCGTA
>DMNE01000285.1:0-172 GCA_003453735.1 Nitrospiraceae bacterium
GAGTCTGTCTATCCGGCGTTGTTTATTGTGACGCTTCGCGGGATCGGCTATATTCCGAAGGACTTTCTTTGCTCCCGCTATACGTTGCTCCAAATTCTTAATGAGTCCGGCTTGGCGCTCCCTGATCGAAGCGATTTTACCTGTCAGTTCAGCCGCCATGCCGTTGAACTGC
>DMNE01000285.1:182-3341 GCA_003453735.1 Nitrospiraceae bacterium
TGCCAAAAAGACAGCCGTATCTGGTAAGAACCATGTCTTCCTCCGGAAAGACGGATAGGCGACTCTGGTAGGTGCGCTGTTGCTTTACCATGTCATTCACCGGCAGCTACCGTGATTGAGCGCTTCGCCCTGTTTTTCGCAGAGCGCCTGCCATAGTGCCGGGTACACGCCGACTTGTATGCCATCCCCTGCTGCTTTGCGCCTACGCTTAGCTCCATGTCTAAATGCTATCATATTTTGTTATAGAAATATCAACAGTTGCGAACCCTTATCAATTAAAGCCTGCACAGGATCTTTAGCACATCATCCGACTGGAAGGGTTTTGAAATCACCCCCTTGGCGCCGAGCTTCAATGGTGTATTTGTCTCCCACCCCGCCTAGGGACGTGACCATCACGACCTTAGCATTTTTGTCGAGCGCTACAAGGGTCCGCAATGCCGTGGTTCCGTCCATCATCGGCATATTCATGTCCATGCACACGATGTCGGGATGAACCCGCTGGTACATCTGAATCGCCTCAGTACCGTTCTTGGCATGCCCGATCAGCTCGAACTCGCCGGAATCCGTGATGATCTTACCGAGCTCGCGCCCTACGGATAAGCTATCATCCACTACTAGGACCTTTTTCACAATAATAGGCCTCCTTTTGTCTATAATTCGGTTCGACTTCGAACTATGGAGTTCCTCCGTATCAATACAGGTCTTGATCTAAGGATCTGACTATTTCGATATCGGCTCACTTAAGCGCTTTCTGGTCATAACCTTAAAGAAACTCGGATATTTGTCACCCAGTTGCTTTGTTTTCCTCTATCATCTTAATTGTCGATAGATTTTCCAAAAACTTTACTTTTTATTTGTGTAATACAATTTGTCCGCTCAAATATTTTAGTGCACTTCCTCTTTATAGATAAACCTAAAAACGGCAGTTGACTCGATGGCACCTTGAAAAATCAAAAAGATGCGTCGTTTTTTCGCTAACCCATCGGGTGACAATTTAAACTGCTCCGCAGTTGCTGTAACTGGCTTATAACATATTATTTTTACACGACTAAATTGATTTTCAACTGCCGAATTTAGAATAAAGCTTTTTGATAAGTAAATTTGTATTTTTAAATCAGCTCACGCCTCTTCGTATTCTATGAAAGTTTTCATGACATCCTCCCACCGCTAAACTGTTGACGCAGTCACAGCGGGGGTTCTTTTGGAAACGGAGCTGACTTAGATAGGGCGCACGGACAGAGCGCTTACAGGGAAGCAACCGCACGAGGCGAATGAGCGAAACCAACACCTGGAGATGTCTTACCGTCAGGAGGAAGCTTTGGTCCCTCGGAAGCCCCGAGCTTTTCTGTGCAGGCTTTTGGTGCCTGAGATATGGGGGAAACTTATAGGACTGTATGTCGAAGTCTGCGTATACGGCCTTGTTTTTCTTTATGCAGTGGAACACTCAGGTGCTCCACATAGTGTGAAGAGTCTGTACGGGAAGGCTGACATACATATATCATTGGAGACTTTGAAGTCGGGTCCATATCAGCTTGTTTTTCCATTAAGACTTCTTTCTGGAGCCTAAAACATTTTTCACGGTCTGAAGCAGTTCGCCTCGTATGGAGGACTTATCAATAAAGGCAGCGGAACCGAGAGCTAAGCAGTGTTTACGTAGTGTTTCTCGAACATGCGTAGTGACGACGATAACAGGGATTCCTGTCCCTTGCTGCTGGAGAATCTTGAGAATTTTTAGGCCATCGATGGCAGGCAATATGAGGTCCAGCACAATACAATCGACTGCTTCAGTGGTAGCCAATTGCAGGCCTGTCAGTCCATCTTCTGCCTCTATTACCGCATGATCCTCGGCTTCCAGAATTTCTCGCATCAGTTTACGCACGCGTGAAGAATCTTCTATGAGGAGAATGAGAGGCATATGGTTCTTAATGCCGCGTCATCTTACGCCCATCCGAAGTTTTATTTTGGGATGGTAAAGATAAAATTAGGATGGTTATCCCAGGTGTTCTCATACCACATGTCTCCACCATGCTTTAAAATAAGATTCCGACAGATCGCAAGACCCAGGCCCGTACTATCCTTACTCTCAAACTGCTCAAATATTCTAGTCCTATTTCCTTCCTCAACTGCGGGGCCACTATTATAGACATTTAGCCAATAATGATCTCCCTTATCTTGGAAGCCGAATGCTATATGCCCTGAAGCTGCATACTTTATGGCATTGCGGATTAGGTTTCTATAGACAATTCTAATCCACTGGGCATTTGCCTTTATGATGATCCTATTGCCCGGAATTGCTCCCAATCGATTGTCTATCTTAATCTTATTCTCTTCTAATTCTGATGAAAATTCGTCAAGGATAGGATCAATTATATCCTGCCGGAGATCTAAAGATTCCTTATCCGGCATTACCACATTCATAAGGGTGGACTTACAAAGGTATTCACTGATAATCTTGTCCAGGTGGCTTATCCTGTCAGAAATATCAGAGAGAGTGNNATCGCCTAAAATCTTCTCGAGGCGGCAGATTCTTGCAAAAATGTCCGATAGAGTGACTTTAACGCTTTCGTCAATCAGGCCAAAAGCGCCTCGCATAAGGAGTTTAATCATGCTCCCGATAGAAATTAAGGGACCTCTCATATCATGTGTGGCTATGCTGATCATATCGAGAATATGTTTTTCTCTNNCTTTCGATCCTTTCAGTGACAACTCGGCATATGCCGATTATTCCCACTATTTTATCTTTATTATTTTTCCACGGGGCCTTAGTGACCGAAAACCAGACTTCCTTTCCTTCTGAACATACTCTTTTTTCAAGTTTGTCTTCAATAAGTTCTCCNNGTCTCCATAATTCTCTTGTCCTCAAGGAATAACGCTTCAGCTTGTTCCCGAGACATGAAGTCGAAATCTGTCATGCCGATTATTTCACTGAAAGAAGTCTTTGTATATTCCGCGCACATGTGGCTAACAAAAACAAATCTACCGTGAATATCTTTGAAATAGATACAATCGGGGAAGTTTCGCATGAGCGCGGTCATCATTTCAACGCATACGATATCATCTTCGGCCAATGAATGATGGTCTTGCTCTTTTTCCGGGTTATCCTGCTGTAACGACATGTTGTATCATGATATGCAGATTCTTCGTCTAAGTCAATAGTGC
>DMNE01000039.1 GCA_003453735.1 Nitrospiraceae bacterium
CGCACCTTTTCGATAGCAGGAAGACTTCTCCATACGGACTGGAGTAAATATGATGTGCAGCATGTAGTTTTTAGACCCCGGCATATGTCACCGGACACCCTGCAAATCGAGACATTCCTTGCAATGGGCCGTTTTTATTCATGGAAGTATATATTCAGGCATCTGTCAAGATTTGACCTCCACTACGCAGCTATTGGAATTTTTGGGAAAACGGCCGTTCACAAGTTCCTGAAGGCCTCTTCTGCTTATCTTGATGACCTCGACTTCAACCCCAGCATCTGCAATGAATGATGTACCCCGATAGGGCTTTCCCTAGGTTACGAGGTTTGTCAATGATATCAAACGCTATGTGTAGTTATCCAAACGGTATCAGTCTGATTGCCAAGGCAACCGACGACCGCAGGATAATAACGTTCATAAAATTTTTCAGCATGTCACAGGCCCTGTTTCTTGTTTCACCAGAAGAACTGAACAGGGCATCTTCCGGATAATCTCTTCGTTGCTTCGTCCGAAAATGAAGTGTTCCAGATGCCCCTCCTCATGTGCAAGCATGACGATGAGATCTATCTTCTCGTCCCTAACCGCTTTGAAGATTTCCGTTTCAGGATCTCCTTCTTTATTCAACTGTTTCACTTCCATCCCTTTCTTCTTCTCCAAATTTATCATCACGGTCAGTTCCTCTTTCGTTTCCCGGACAAGTCTCTTATACTCTTCCTCCAAAGAGGGTATCGCCAAATTCCATCCGTGAAGGCTGAAGGGATTATGACTCACATGAATCACATAAAGTTCCGCCCCAAATTTTCGCGCCAGAGATACTCCATAATGGACAGCTTTTCTGCAGCATTTAGTGTTCCTGCTCACAACGAGAATCCTTTTAACATCTTCCATCTCTCACCCCCTTAGAGCTGAAATGATTTCTTTTGCTTTTTCTTTTCCACTTTTAACTAACATGTTTCTCAAAGACCTTCCGGAAGTGGAAACCGTAGATCGATAGGGTGACGGCCTGCGGAAAGAGGCGGGGACGACTCAATATGGTCCAGAGCAGAAGCCTCCAATAATGGAATCTCTCTTTCCCGATGACCCCCAAAACAACGGTAGACTTTATAAATGCGGAGATGTAGTTAAAACGGATATGAACCATTTTTGTTTGGGGCGGCATGTATTCCTTTAGAAATGTTCTTATCCTTTCGTAGTAGTATTTGGGCGAATAGAGAGTTTTGAGGACCCTTTTATAGCCATTGATCAGCAGATCATAGTCCATCATGGGAATGAAATTGGTCGCGAAATCCGTGTTGTTCCCCGTGGTCTCTTTCAGCAGCCGCTTTTCCTTCTTAAGCCGTTCGTAAAGCTGTGTGCGCGGCAGGGCAATGAGAACACCCACCATGGCTGTAACGACTCCGCTCGTCTGGATAAACCTGATCTGGGTATCAAAAATCGTGACAGGGTCATTGTCAAAACCGACAATGAATCCGCCTTGCACCTCAAGCCCGGCCTTCTGGATCTTCCTGACACTTGCAAGGAGATCGCGGTTCTTGTTATGGAATTTACTGCATTCTGCAAGGCTCTGTTCATGGGGGGTCTCAATGCCAACAAAGACAACATCGAAGCCCGCTCGTACCATCAACCGCATTAGGTCTTCATGATCAGACAATTCTATGGACGCCTGTGTATTGAACGAGAAGGGATATTTCTTCCTCTCCATCCATTCGACGATAGCAGGGAGGATCGCCTCCTTCAGCTTTTTCTTGTTCCCGATAAAATTGTCATCAACAAAGAAGACCTGGCCCCTGAAACCATATGCGTACACACTATCAAGCTCCCGGACGATCTGTTCTTTATCCTTTGTGCGAGGCATGCGGCCGCAAAGCAGGGTGATGTCGCAGAACTCACAATTAAAGGGACAGCCCCGGGAATACTGGAGGTTGATCGAGGCGTAGTGCTTGATATTGACGAGCCTCCACAGAGGGATGGGTGTCTTCTGTAAGTCTGCCCACCGATCAGTGCTATAGAGATGGCCGGCAACGCCATTGCCGAAATCTTCGAGGAAACGGGGCAGGGTGATTTCGGCCTCGCTCAGCACCAGATGATCCACTTCGCCAAACGCTTCATAATCGGTCGTGAAAAGAGGGCCTCCTGCAACAATCCTCACACCGGCCGCCTTGCATCTTGCTATCACTCCCTTCACCGATTCTTTCTGCACAGACATAGCGCTTACAAAGATAATGTCAGCCCAGCTCAGGTGACCGTCATGCAGGCTTTCCACGTTCATGTCGACCAGTCTTTTCTCCCATGCTTCAGGAAGCATCGCCGCAACAGTCAACAATCCAAGAGGTGGACTGCTCGCCTTTCGGTTAATGAATTTCAGGGCGTGCCTGAAACTCCAGAAGGTATCCGGGAATTCAGGATAAATGAGGAGTGCTTTCACAGAATGGCCCTTATCCTTTTACTTTTCTCTTCCATCCTCAAGGGGCTCTGAACGGATCCAACTGCTCTGATTTGCCTTGTCTTCGCTACCATGGGATCGGTCAGAAACTGCCCTCTCACGAGTTCCAATGTTAGCCAACAGATCAGACATGGGAAAAGGCAAATAACATATTGGGTACGGAAGAGAGTCGCCAGTGACTAATGCCCTGAAGTCCTATTCCGTACCAAGGAACAAGCATTACGCCTCATAACAAAGCACTCTGATAAGCCCAATCGTCTCTCCTCTGTCATCCGTCGTCGCCGCATCGGAGACCGAAATTACTTTCTTGATATTGTTTTCCGAAATAAAGCTGTTGATCATTTGATCGAGGTCAGCCAATTCCCGCATCGTCTTCATGGGCCTTATATCGACTCCGAATGTCTTCACTTTTATCATTAGATCCTCCCTTGCGCCTTTATCGGCGTTATATTGTACTCGCATCGTAATTAGAATCGTAGCATTATCATAGCGGCTGCAGACTAAAACGTCTTCGATGCCACTTGATCGCCGTCATTTTTTCCGCCGCCTTGACATTGCATTCTGATAAATGCGTAGCAGCACGCCATAATTCGCATCTGCCGAATGCTCGCTCTCAAATTTGTCCCTCGCCGCCTTTCCCATTCCTTCGAGTGTATGACTGTCTCCCCACAATCCTTTCGCAGCATCAAGCAAATCTTCAGAGCTTCCGGGACTGAACAGGATACCGACTTTCCCGTCATCGATGATATCGGGAAGCGGCCCTATGCGTGAAGCCGCTACGGGTACGCCCAGGGCAAAGGCTTCCTGGATCACCATGGGAAACCCCTCATAACACACAGACGGAAGCACCAGCACTCGTGCGTGCGAAAGGCGTCCCTGCACCTCTTCGAAGGGCAGCTGACCGGTAAAGTGGATCTTACCAATTCCGGGCCGGGCCGCAGCCTTTCTCTCCAGTGCCTTCCTTTCCTGCCCTTCCCCGATTACTTCCAGAAAAGGCGCCTCACCGCCCCATTTCATCCATGCATCAATAAGGAAGTTCACTCCCTTCTCGGGGCCGAGACGGCCTATAAAAACAGCTTTTTCCTCTCTCTTGTCCCAGGGCACAAAGGAATCAAAGGAAGGAGAATCAGGATAAAAAGGAGGCTTAACATAAATCAAATCCTTTCGAAGGCCAGCTTCGGCGAGTTGCTGACGCTGGAATTCTGTAAGCGCAATAAAGGCATCAACCCTGCTCTTCCAGGTCCTGATCGCCCGATGAAGGGCTATTGTTATTGCCGGGAAGGCGGTTGCAATCCTGCTTCCTCGGTAACAGCAGTATCGCAAGGCAGGGATCACGGATTTCCCATCGAGACATGCAGTGCAGGGAGAGCCGTCTCTCAGAGGGATCGCCGCCGCACAAAATAACCTATAATTATGGAGAGTCATCACTGTTGCCGTTGCACTGCCACGCGCAGCATAAAAGACGGCAGGGGAAATGAGCGGAAAGGTGTTGTGCACATGCATGATGTCGGGTTGTTCCCTCTCAACGATCCTGTGCAGCAGCCCTTTGGTGCGAGGGTTCCAGGGCGTGCTCAATGCGCCCCGTATCTTGCCTATAAGACCCTGCTTTCTTATCTCATCACTGTGCCTGGTAAATTCGACAACCGTGTGGCCATGATCTCTTAAGAGCCGAGATTCCGCTAAAAAGGCTGCATTCTCGCCGCTTGGCGCAGACGAGCCGTAGAAGTTATGAATGAGAAGAATTTTCATGAAGAGATAACAAGGGTCATTTCAAGTTCACGTGATGATAACGTGTCCTTTCCATAACTTCACAAAGAAATCGGCTATAACGCCGGCAGCACTGCGGCGCGATAGCTTAACCGCAGCGAGTACTCCTTCCACAAAGCGGTCCAGGGACCACTCAGACACAATCGCCCGTGACCGATCTCCCATGCGGCGTAAACTTCCAGGCGGCAGCTTATTGGCCCTCTGCATTAAAACCGTAAGTGCAGATGTGTCGCCTGGTTCATAGGTCCAGCCATTCTCTCCCTCAAGCACCAGTGTCTTCGCGCCACCACATCCCTTGCTCACAATGACGGGCAGACCGCATGCCATCCCCTCATTAACGACAAGGCCCCAAGGGTCAGATCGACTTGGCACCAAAAGGACACTGGCAAAGGCATAATAAAGGCAAAGGCTGTCCCCATACTTCGGCCCTACAACTTGTATGCCCGCTATGTCCGCAGCACGTTTGCGGATCGCATCCATATCAGGACCTGCGCCGACACATACCAGATCCCAGGGATCTTCCGCTGCGGTTTTGTAAGCAATATAGGAATCAATAAGGTCCTCAATCCCCTTCCTCTCGAGAAACCTTCCCACAAAGAGGAAGTAGTTCTTGCAAAGGGAAAGCTCCGATCTCAACTCTTTTCCCTTGTTACGTGCCGCGTCTGCCGCTGATGAAAAATACTCATTATCCACTACATCGACGCCGCAGACAATTCGGTCTTCAGGAAAGCCCATATTCCTATAATATTCCCGGTGAGAAGAAGCAGGGATAAAGGCCACATCTATATTGCGATGGATTTGACGTTTGATGAACCTTGTAAGTAAACCGCTGCGGTCTGTGTGTTCCCAGGCGTCATCCATCATTACCACGCGCGTTGCGGAACGACATCGGTAGGTGACGGCTGCCATGCCCTCGGGGAAAGGGGTAGCAGGAGCAAAGACAATATCTGGACGAATATTCTCAAGAATGGCTGATACGGCCTTAAATATGCCATCGCTTGTATGAGCATGATATGATGACCCAGGGAAACAGCAAACGTGTTCAAATCCATTCTCTTTCGGAAATGCTCCAGGAAATGCATAGGAATCATCGGAGGAGGCCACCTCTACAGCAGTCAGACAGGGGCCCGACTCGGCAAGCCTTCGCGCAAGACGCGCCAGTCTCGCCACATGATACGGCAAGAAACGCTGCCAGATTATGACGATGTGCACGTTGCTCTACCTTCTACTACCCGCGGGTAAAAAAACGGTGGATACCGTAAATGTTTTTGACTTTGCTAATATCACAAATTAATAAGGCTTCTGCAATTGCAAGGCAAGAGTACGTATAAACAATGCCTTCACCAAATTCTCATACCCGTGACAAATGAACTTCCGGCTTCTAAACCACAAAATCGCATCGAAAGGATCGATGCTGTTACATGCGTCTGAATCAGACTGCCAGAAAACATCGTAATTAGCTTTAAGCTTCTTATATTTCAATCGACGTGGCCCGCCCCTCTCATCAAAAGCGAAACTGATAAGTCCGAGAAGCCTCTTCAAGATGACTTTTGGCCATCTGACAAGAGTTAAATCACGTAATGGGATAGAAGTCTTAATCAATTTCCCTTTCAGCGTGAGATCATGAAGGGGACGCACCTGATATCCTCCCGCAAACCAGGGGCGTGTATGCCATGCAGGAGCGAACAAACAGACACCTCCGGGTTTAAGCACTCTCACAATTTCTTCAAGCGCTCTTTCAAGATCAGGAATATGCTCATGAGTCGCGTAAGTAAAAATCCCCTCAAAGGACTCATCAGGAAAAGGCAGTTGGGCACCAGAAATGACCACGTATTTCTTGTGGTAGTAGTCGGAAAGATGTTCAGCAACATCAACTCCGGTATAATGCTGGACCATGTCCTGGAAAATCCCCTTAGCACTCCCTATTTCCAGGCACTTCTTATCATAAAGATCCCATTTCTCGATAAATCTCTGGAGAATGGGGTAAAAAGGGTGATTGCAAGGATTAGTTTCAGCAGCGTAAACTTTCTCCCGATCAACCGCTTGATAGAAGTTCAAATGGTCTCTTGTAGAGTCTACTTGATTACTTTTCCCGGAGTTCATTTATTTATCAGTTTATTCATTGTAGCTGGTGCCATCGGAACTTGTTGGCTCTATGACTGAGTTTTATTCTACTCACAGCATTCATATATCGGTGGCTATCCTACTTACCGCTAGCGAATCCGCATTTTGTCTCTAACACCTTCGCAGCAAACTTTTTGGGAAACATTGTTATTCCATAGAGTAAAAAAAGCTTAAAGTTGGTTGCATACTTCATAGCATCCAATAATTCTCTTCGGGCAGCAACAGTATTGCCGAGTCGAATGTAGGTATTCGCCCGCATTCTATGCCAAAGAGCCAAATATTTTTCTATCTTTTTAGTCCTGTCGGGGTTTCCCTCCTGCCTGATCTGCGCTAACTCCCGCCCCACGATATCTGGTGTTTGGGGTAATCTGCCGGGACGATCCGTTATCAGTGTGGGTGCCCAGAAATATGCCTTCTCCTCGGAGCTGTATGCGATGTCATATCTGGCGGCAAGACGAGCCCATGTGAGAAGATCTTCTCCCGATGTAATTCCCAGAGGAAAGCCATTGACTGATGTAATGGAATGTTTTGTTACCGCCACCGCAGACGTCCAGAGCGGGGGATCCGAATGAGCGGCAATCGCAAAGTAATCATGCAAAATCCCTTCTTTAAAGCCCTCAGGCAATCCCCTGATAATTGCCGGTCTTTTGTGCCGATTTCCGCAGAGGAAATAATTCGTCGCAACGACATTGCATGAAGGAAAGTTCTCTCTCAAACGCACAACAGTGGCCAAAAAATCATGCTCCCATTCGTCATCGGCGTCCAGAAAGGCGATGAGATCAGCTCGTGCCACCCCTATCCCCCGATTCCTCGCAGCAGACACTCCATCATGAGGCTGATTGATGATCCTGATACGTGCATCGTTAATTGCCCTTACTCTATCTGGTCCTTCATCTGTCGATCCATCATTCACGACGATCAACTCAAAGTCAACAACCGTCTGGGCAAGCACAGAGCGGATGGCCCTTTCAACAGAATGTTCTTTGTTAAAAAGAGGCATGACAACAGATACTGCCACAGTGCTGTGGGCACACCTTTCACAATTACCCGCAATCCTCACCTCATTTTCCATGCGCCACTGAAAAGAACATGAGCTACTTCATAATGCTCCTGTCTCGGAGACTTTTCATTATAACTTGTTCTCTCCTTTTGAATTCTCATGTAGCTTTTGCACCTTTCGTCTGTTCTTCATGTTCAGATTAGACTTGCGCATGGTAACGTTTTTTTGAAGACACAGGCATTATGCTCCCACGCTCGGTACCGCCCAAGCCTAAACCAGAACATACGGCGATTATTTTCAAATGCTCCTTGTCCTTCCCAAATTATAAAGTGGACACTGTTCAGCCCGAAGCTCAAACACTGATCATGCGGCTTTTTGAAACCGCTCAGCGGCATGTGCAAGTACAGCTTGAAACAACCTTTACAATATCATGCTGTCTGCTCAAGCTCAGCATCTCAGTATGTGGGGACGGTGNNCAAACTAGCAGCGCCAGGAGCACAACAATGCACCAGAAAACGCCGATATTGGCCGGAAAAGGAAGAGCAATTACCACAGGGCTGCTGTACACCATGGATTGAAGAAGATAGATTTCAAGAGTCAGCCCTGCAACAAGGCATACGAGAAAGAAGCCTATTTTCCGCATTAAAACGTTTCGGAGCACAAAGGTCGATTTGGACAGCGTGAGCAAAAGATAGACAATGGGAATGGTAAGAACATGGATCAGTGCCTGAACTTTACCGAAGCCCGCGCCAATTACTAGTATGACCCCAAGATAGGCGAGCAGTGCCGACAATAAAAGCAGAAGATGTTTCGCAGTCCCCTGCGGTATGCAAATCGGCGGGGTGGCCAGATAGCCTCCGAAGAACATCATCAGCAGGTAGAATATCCACTTGAAATAGTGCGGACCTTCGATGGTATATGTAGACAAGTCCACAAAGAAAACATACCACCCCATATAAACCACCGAAAGGAGTGCTATCCCGCAAATAAATGCCCTGCGGTCATCATACCGCAAGACAACAAAAAAAAGCGGATAGAATATCATGATTGCGCCTATGAACCAGAACTGAGTGGGCCAAACCAGTGCCGTTATATAATCTGTAGTCCTCCACGTGAACCAGGATCGGTTGAGCATAAAATCCGCCAGTGACACCAGAAACAGAGATGGATATATCCGCATGAACCTGCGCCGGTACCATACAGGGAAGGATCGTCTCTGGTGTCGGTCGCTCACGGCGAGACCATAGCCCGATAGCGTGAAAAAAAGTGCATTACCGATTGCCCCACCCGTTCCCATCTGAGATATGGGATAGAGGTGGTGAAGATGGGAATTAGTAATCAAGACGATGGCAAGGAACCTCACGAAAGAGGTCTCCTTTCGGGAAAGCCACTGCTCAGGTGCATCAGTTTGCATCACCACCGTATACGCCTTTGTGGCCGTCTTTGTGTTTGCTCTCTATGGCTAGCAGCATAGGCAAGCCCAAGAATAGTGAATTGAAGGTTCCCGAAAAAGGAGACATACACCATTATGTTATCCGTGTACATCATCATGGCATAAAAGATTAAGGACGATGCGCCCGCAAGAAACAATGTCCGGGTTGTTTCTTCTGCGTCCCGCGCACGCCTCAAAGCGTGAACCGCTGACAGAAAGAGCGCAAGCGCATAAAAGACTACCCCGACCTTGCCGAAGTCATATTCAGTGAGCAACCAATCATTATGCGGGTATCCGGAAATACCAAGCGTAATCTTTCTCACCAAAGCCTCGCCCGCGCCCGTCCCGTGGCCGAACCAAGGCTTCTGAGAGACGCCCGCCCTCATCACGTCCCACATGTGAAAACGACCGCTGTCGGAGAAATTTTTGTTCAAGACATCCGACATCTCCCCTTCGCCTTCTTTAAACATCTTTGACTGGACCCGTGGCATATGGAATATGATCACACCCAAAATACTTATGACAACGAGCCATAATATTCTTTTTTTTATTTTCATTGGAGCAAAATTGAGGGGAATGGTTAAACCCGTGACAACGATAGCGGTCCTAGTGAGGGCGACGACGGGCACAGTCGCCAGTACTCCCCACCAGAAAAGCGCTTTCTTTGACCCCATCAGATATTCAGTACCGAACACCGTACACAAAAGTAATACCGTCATTACCTCGGGGGCCAAGGCAGCGGCTCTAGAGAGATTGGCAGTAAGGGGGATTCCTATCTTAAGCAGTACCAGAATGATGAAAGCAACGGATAGGTTCTTTACCATCCCAAGAAACTTCTTTAGCTGATACTCATTGACCTCATATGTCGAAATAACTGCCCCAAAGACCAAAGGACTGAGCATTTGTACGGTCCTTTGCAGTGAAGGATATTCTGAAAAATACCACTGGCCTAACACGAACAGCGCCCAGGGAATCCAGATAAACACGGGAAATCTGACCAGACCGACTCTTGGAATAAGTAGGAACACGGCAGCAAGCAAGGGGACAAACCAGCTTATTCCTGCAAGCTGAAATCCCAAGAACCCTGGACCGCCAACACAAGCGATCAATGTGAAGATGAGGATAAGCAAGACAATCATTGGCGTGTGGCCTTCTTCCATCGGAATGCCTTTAAGTTGTTTCGCCAATAACGCTGAAGTCATAACGTCTGATCGCTCGGAAATTCTATTGAAACCGTTCTTCATTGTCGGTTCTTGCTAACTACTTCCTTGTAGTCTGTCACAACGAGATGGCAGAAGTACTGTCGGGCCTATGTAAAGCTCAGCTTCAAAAGCAGTGTGCTCTTGTATGTACATATCGACGCAGCGATAGTTCCGAACAGTTAAGAACGACCTGAAGTCTTCTCCTCCATACCCGAAGTTCCTCCAGGCCTAGGGATGCAGCTCGCAAAAGAGCGTCCCCACGGTTGCGGTCTGCCAAGGAAAACTGCGAAGAACAGGAAGCTCAGCGCCTTCCACATCTATCAAAAGAAGATCCAGAGCCTCTATTGAATGTTTTTCAAGAATCGACGCCAATGTGACAACTTCCACAGGGGTACTGATATCAGTCATAGACAATGTAATGTGGCTTTCGCCTCCTTGCATGGAAATGTTCATCAATCCCGGGCTATCGGAAACTGCAACTGGTTCACAAATGACAACATCTTCCAGACCGTTCAGTCGAACATTTTTCATGAGTATCTCAAATGACTCCGGATTTGGCTCAACAGCGATGACTCTCCCTTTTCGATGCCGAACGACATGACCAAGCAAAATAGCGTATGCCCCATGGTGTGCTCCGACATCAATGATAGCCGAAGGGCCTTTCAGCATGGACACAATATTGCAGACGGCATGGATCTGCACATA
>DMNE01000328.1:0-917 GCA_003453735.1 Nitrospiraceae bacterium
AAAAAGGAGGAAAAAGAATAAAATGGAACCTAATACTACCCTTGTACTTCCCCTGTGTCTCATAGCCTGCCCCCTTGTATTGAATTTCATATGCCGTATCCCTATCCCTTTGTTCTTTTATTTTCTATTTGTGTTGAAGTAATAACGCCAATAAGCTCTAGATTACTTTTAGGACCCTCGTAAAAAACGTTTCACTTCTCATGTGCCAATACAAAAAAAGGCGAACTTACGTCAGGCTCATCCTTCGGCAACTCGGCCATCTCATACATAAGGCGAGACGCTTTCAATCCGCTACTCGAAGGTTCTAGCTTTATTGGGAAAGCTAAATTTATGCTTCTTAATTTTCAATCTCCTTGCAAGGAATGCTCCCGTCATAACACGGAGGTTGTATATGATCGCATTCCAGTACCCCTTGGCATCAAAGCGTGCCCCGTTCTCCATTCACAACGAAATAGTTCATGCCCTCTCTTCAGATTCGAGATCATTACCTCTATCCCACTGCACCATTTCTTCAACCGCGTCTTCATGTTCATGCTTCTGACGATATTATTCAGCGACCTCGTTAACTTGTTGAATACGCGCCGTGCTATCGGTACGGATACTCCGGTCCTCTTCGATCCCTTCTTCTATCGCAATCTTGTCTTGTTGATCGTCACCAATATCTTATTCAATGCTCCTGTGCTGAGCAGACATGCAATTTTTATACCTTCAGCTATGTTCCATATATATTTTCACTGAAAGGTATATGATTCTTAATCTGTCCACCCTACATAATTATAATAATAATAAATCCTTATACGGTCCTTATACGGTAATGCTAAAGTAGTAAGCATGCAAAAAAACCCGCACCTTCTACAGAAATGATCGCTTTTATTTCAGCCTCCTCCCTGGGTTATATCCCCCACCTCATGCGCAAA
>DMNE01000328.1:953-9530 GCA_003453735.1 Nitrospiraceae bacterium
AAAGTTTGTGACGAACTCAACAAGCAAACTCAGGGCCATCCCAACAAGTTGCTACCGGATGTTTCTTCGTCGCGTTTGTTACAGAGCCAATTAGAGCACAAATCCCAAAATACTTTTCAAAAAAAAAGGCCACGGTAATCATGCCGCGGCCCTCCATTCATTGTTTCTTAGTGGGCTTTGCTTCCGTCAGTCCGAATAAAAAAAGTATCAAAACTCTCCCCGACTTGTGATAATGACTGCAAGAATAAAAGAACGCTGTAGCTTTGTCAAGGACTTTCCTTAGCCATTATAGCTACATAATTATTTTAGGGGTATCCCTTTACTGGACTGACCACAATATGTTGTACTGTCGGGTATGGAAAAGTATCCGAAGAACTTGACGGAACTTGAGCAATGTTTCTCGACCGAAGAAGAATGCCGGGAGTACCTGCGTCGATTGCGTTGGCCAGAGGGATTTCGTTGTCCCAGGTGCGCACGTGCTGGGGCTTGGACGTTGAAAACGGGGTTGTTTAAGTGCGTGAAGTGTGGTCACAAAACCTCGGTGATTGCCGGGACAATTTTCGAAGGGACACGCAAGCCATTAGTCTTATGGTTCGGGCGATATGGTGGGTAACAAGCCAGAAGAATGGAGCGAGCGCTTTGGGTGTGCAGCGGATTCTGGGTCTGGGCAGCTACGAGACTGCGTGGACATGGCTTCACAAGCTGCGACGGGCGATGGTCNNAATGAGACGTATATCGGCGGGGAGAAACCCGGAAGACGAGGACGCGGAGCAATGGGAAAAACGTTGGTAGTAATCGCGGCACAAGAGGATCGAGAAGCGACCAGCCGCATTCGTTTGAAACAGGTAAGTGACGCATCGGCGGAGAGTTTGGAAGGGGCTGTCCTGGAGACGATTGAGCCGGGATCGGTGATTAAAACAGATGGATGGGATGGCTACAACGGATTGCGATCATTGGGATACAAACATAAGGTCATTCGCGCCAGAACTAGAGCCTATTAACCGCATACATGTATTGACCATGAATTAACGGAAGGAATTTCTACCGACAGAAGATCGGAAACGCAAGCATCAAGGTTACCCGATAGGAAAATGGTATGGACGTGGAAGGCGAATGAGTATCGGCAGATGGATGGAAGACCTCATGGAACTGTCTGAATATGTGACCTAAAATAACAGTTACGAGGTCATTTTGCAATCGAAACTTCAAATTGACACGAATCGCTTCCCGTGATATAAAAAAGAATGCTTGACTGTCCGGACGAAGCGTAAGCCTCATAGGGAGGTGGTCGCTCGTATTGTACTTATGAGCCCTGTTGGCAAATCAACATCTCTGCAGCGACATTGCATATCGGAAAGCGGCCCTTTCCGCGGAAAGCATTAGTATTTTCAAGGGAGAGGAGGCGACTCAATGCTTAAGTCAATGATCAACTCAATCCTAACCGTTGAAGAACTTTTGAGAACAAAGGGTGATGAAATCTGGTCAATCTCTCCTCAAGCAATAGTATATCGGGCTCTCGAAATAATGGCTGACAAGGGCGTGGGCGCTCTGGTTGTCATCGACAATGGGAAGGTCGCTGGGATCTTCTCGGAACGTGACTATGCACGGAAGGTTATCCTTAAAGGGAAGTCTTCCAGAGAGACTACGGTTAGCGAACTAATGACCCGGACAGTTTTTTACGTGACTCCCAAGAATACGCTTCAGGAGAGTATGGCACTTATGACGGCTAAACAAATCCGCCATTTGCCGGTCTTTGATAACGGGAGATTGGTAGGCATCATAACACCCGGCGATGTGATCAAGAAGATTATTGCCGAGCAGGAACATGCCATCAACCTGCTTGAACAGTATGTTGCCAGTTAAGGTTACGATTTCATCAGGATGCATGCAGTTACCGTGCTGGTAATGGTTGGTGATAATTGATTGGTATGAAGATTAGCTTCGGTGACCTATGCTAATTAGTGGCCGTGAGATAAGCGAGGGTTAGTGATTGTTCGGGAATCTCTTTGGAGCTCCTTCTCTGTCGCTTCCGTACCAAGACCTTACGCATGCCGGAACGCACGATGGAAGGAATTACCATTTGCGCATGCGTGACTGTCTCATCCGCGCTCTTTTCATAAGAAGACCCGGTCGATCAAAAGGTTGCAGAGTCGAGTTAGGAGGAGCATCATGAACGGGAGGAAATTGTGAAAACACGAATTCTCGTTGTAGACGATGACGAGGGGGTGGTCAAAAGCTGTAAACGTGCGCTAGAGAGCAAAGGGTTCCAGGTGGAGGGCGAGATCGACGCCGAAAAAGCCCTCGAAAAACTGAAAGTAGTCTCTTACGACCTCATGATAACCGAACTCGTGATGCTAAAGCTTGACGGCGTTCGCCTCATCCGAAACGCAAAGATTATTAATCCCGCGATCGGCGTGATCGTCCTTACGGGTTACCCCTCGCCGGAGGCAATACGAGAAACCCTGCAGATCGGTGCGATCGACTTCCTCGCCAAGCCCTTCTTCCCTGAAATCCTCGGTGATGTCGTGGGAAAGGCCCTTTTGTACAAGAAGGCCGCCCGGGTCTACGCGGCTCAGGAAGAATTCGATATCGATAAGATCAACGCGATCTTAAGAGAGAGCAGGAAGCGACCAGAGCGCCTGATACCGGTGCTTCAGGATATACAGGATGTTACCGGCTACCTGCCGCCATCCATACAGAAGCTGGTCAGCCGGGAATTAAACGTGCCGGTCAGCAAGGTCTCCGGCGTGGTAACCTTCTACTTCATGTTTACCATGACACCGAAGGGTAAACACCGGATACGAATCTGTACCGGCACGGCCTGCCACGTAAAGGGAGCCGAACAGAACTACCGGCGGGTAAAGGGCTACCTGGGCCTGCAGGATAATGAGACAATGACGGAAGACAAGTTCTTTTCCGTTGAGACGGTGCGATGCGTGGGTGCGTGCAGTCTTGCTCCGGTGGCGGATTTCGATGGAGCGATCGAAGGACTTGTCACACCGGATGCGATAACGAAAAAAATTGATCAGACTAGGGGGATGCACAAATGCTGATACGTAGTGAGTCGGCCCTGGAGAGGATCAAGGAAGATTTCGAGCTTCGGCAGCATGTCCGCGTAAATCTCCTTTTGTGCGGCGGAACTGGCTGCCGGGCCACAAAAAGCGCTGCAGTGAAGGATTCACTGGAGGAGGAGCTGAAGAAACGAGGCATTACGGATACAGCCATAATGCTCACAGGATGTAAGGGGTTCTGCGCAAATGGTCCTACACTCGTAGTCGATCCCGGCGGAGTCTTTTATCAGAAGGTCAAACCCGAAGATGCTTCTTTGATTGTCGAAGAGCATGTAGTGAACAGCCGGCCGATAGAAAAACTCATGTACCTTGACCCCGCCACGAAAGCGAGGATTTCCCTCATGAGGGAAATCCCGTTTTTTAAGAAACAGGAGATACGCGCCTTACGTAATCTCGGTCGCATCGATCCTTTTAGTATCAACCACTATATCGCCCGTGACGGCTATCGGGCGGCTGCCAAAGCCATTCTCCATATGACGGCTGAAGAAGTTATCCGCGAGGTGATGAAGTCGGGGATACGCGGTCGCGGCGGTGCGGGCTTCCCTACGGGGATCAAATGGGAACTCTGCTCTAGGAACCCCGCTAAGCTGAAGTACATCATCTGTAACGGCGACGAGGGCGATCCCGGAGCCTTTATGGACAGGGGAGTGATGGAATCAGACCCCCATGCGGTCATTGAGGGAATGATAATCGCCGCGAAGGCCATTGGCTCTCCGAAGGGATACATTTACGTGCGGGCAGAATACCCTCTTGCGATAGAAACTCTGAGTGCGGCTCTCGGGCAGGCGAGAGCATACGGCTTGCTCGGCACGAACCTTTTCGGCACAGATTTCTCCATGGACATCGAGATTTACAGGGGCGCAGGGGCCTTTGTCTGTGGCGAAGAGACGGCATTGATCTCCTCTATCGAGGGCGATCGGGGCAACCCTGTTCCGAAGCCCCCCTTTCCTGTTCATCAGGGCCTGTGGAAAAGGCCAACCGTTATCAATAACGTCGAAACCCTGGCTAACATACCCCAAATAATTCTGAGAGGGGCAGATTGGTTCAAAAGTGTCGGAACAGAAAAATCCACCGGCACGAAGGTCTTCGCCCTCACGGGGGATATACAGAATATCGGACTCATAGAGATTCCGATGGGAATCCCACTGAAACAGATCATTGAGGACATAGGCGGCGGCGTGCCGAAGGGCAGGAAGTTGAAGGCTGTGCAACTCGGCGGCCCTTCGGGCGGCTGTATACCTCATGATATGCTTGATACGCCGGTCACGTACGAGGACATCGTAAAGACAGGGGCGATTGTGGGCTCAGGCGGCATGGTGGTGATGAGTGATCGGAGTTGTATGGTCGATGTAGCGAAGTTCTTCCTCGGGTTCACAAAAGACGAATCGTGTGGAAAGTGCGTCGCCTGCAGGGAAGGGACGAAGGTCATGCTAAGCATTCTCGAGGACATAACGGAGGGGCAGGCAACCCTTGAGGATCTCGCCGACCTCGAAGACCTCGCCGAGGACGTTCGCAAGGCCTCGCTCTGCGGCCTTGGTCAGACAGCGCCCAATCCAGTGCTGAGCACCATCAGGTATTTCCGGCACGAGTACGAGGAGCACATACTCAATAAGCGCTGTCCCACCGGTGTCTGCAGGAAACTGACGACTTTCGAGGTCGACCCAGAAACTTGTACGGGTTGTACCGCCTGCGCACTCAAGTGTCCCGTTTCGGCAATAGCAGGGGAAAAGAAGAAATCCCATCGGATCGACCAATCCCGATGCATTGTTTGCCGCATGTGTTACGAAACCTGTAAGTTCGGGGCTATCCGAATCGGGTCGGCTTTCCCTCTACCCGGGAAGGAGGTATCAGTATGATAGAGTTGACCATAGACGGTAAGGCCCTCTCGGCTCCAAAAGGGACGTCGATACTTAAAGCCGCTCTCAACCACGGCATCTATATACCGCATTTGTGCTATGACCCCCGGCTGGAGCGTCATGGCGGATGCCGGATGTGTCTCGTCCAACTCGAGGGGGAGCCCCGTCTCTTTGCCTCGTGCTCGACCCCCGTTGATAACGGAATGAAAGTACTCACCCATACCCAGCAGGTGAATAAAATCCGACAGACCATGATTGAACTGATGCTCGCCAACCACCCACTCGAATGTTCTATTTGCGACAAGGCCGGAGAGTGCACCCTCCAGGACCTTGCATACAAGTATGGCTCCACGAGGGGGCGATTCAAGTCCCCTCGCAACAGCACCCCGCAACACGAAAACCCGCTCATCGACACCAACACCAACCGGTGCATCCTTTGCGGAAAGTGCGTGAGGATTTGTTGGGAACAGCAGGGCGTGGGCGCACTCAACTTCCAGAACCGGGGTGCCACTACCATTGTCTCCACGGCCTTCAACGAGACCCTTAGTTGCGAGTTTTGCGGCCAGTGTATGGACGTCTGTCCCGTAGGGGCCCTCACACCGCGGCCCTCCAAACACCGCTCGCGCGTTTGGTTTATGGAGACCCGTCATGCCGTCTGCCCTTTTTGCAGCGTGGGTTGCACCCTCGACCTCGACATCCATGACCAAACGATCATTCGCTCCCGCGGCAGACATCTCCATGGGATCAACAAAGGGAACCTCTGCGCAAAAGGCCGCTATGGCTATGATTTTATTTATACCGATGACCGACTGACCACGCCTCTTATCCGACGCGAGGGAGTGCTTCAACGAGCCTCATGGGAGGAAGCCCTCGGGCAGATTACCGAATCTCTTAGCTGGATAAAAGAGAAAAAGGGAGCGAAAAGTATCGGCGCCATATCCTCCCCGCGGTTCAGCAATGAAGACAACTATATGCTCCAGAAATTTATGCGCCAAGTTATTGGAAGCCATAATATCGACTCGATCTCGCACTTCGGCTTCGCAAAGGTGCAGGAGGCGATCGAAGAGGTATTCGGACTTACCTCGCTGCCCATTGATCAGGCTGCACCCTTGGGCGCCGGCGTGGTCATGGTCGTGGAATCCGAAATAGACGCCACCCACCCAGTTTGGTCGTTGAACTTCATTAGGGCAAAACACCAAGGAACGAAGCTTATCTTTGTCCATCCCAGAAGGACCAAACTGGCTGTCCATGCCGACCAATGGGTTGCGGTTCATCCTGGAACCTCAGAGGTATTCCTTAAGGGTATCATCCATCTCGCTCTCGATCAGGGAATGCATAGAAAAAAGGACTCACCCCCGATCCCCGGTTTCGACAAACTTGCCGCATCCGTAGAGGCCTTTACGCCGTCATACGTGGCCTCTTTGACCGGCCTGTCTGAGGAAGAAGTCCGGGATGCAGCAGCGCTTTTTCTCGGCGCTTCCCCGAGAGTTATTGCCATGACCCTTGGGGCCAACGAGAACGAGAAAGGGAAAAACACCGTCCTCACGGCTTCCAACCTCCTCATGCTCACTGGAGATGGCCCCAGGGGACTTCAGATTCCAAGCGAGTACAGTAACAGTTTTGGCATGTGGAAAATGGGAGCGGCGCCCGGTTACCTCCCCGGATTTGAAAAACTTACTCCGGGCGGTAAGAACGCCTACCAGATGCTGTATGAACCCGACCAAATAAACGCTCTCTTCGTCATGGGAGAAGACCCTGTCGTGAATTTCCCCGATGCGTCCCGGGTCAAGAAGATAATGAGCACCCTCGACTTCGTCGTTGTCTTAGACGTTCGGCATACGGAGACCACTAAACTCGCCCAGGTTGTGCTCCCCGCTGCTACCTGGGTCGAAACGGACGGGACGTACGTCAACGCAGCAGACACCTCTCAGATGACAAGGAAGATGCTTGCCCCACCGGGAGAGGCCCAGCCGGCCTGGCAAGCACTCAGCGAGCTTACGCGCCTCTTCGATCGTGGGGTCGGTAAGAACGATTTGCATTCCCTCAGGAAGGAAATGACGAAAATCGAGGTCGACGCTTACGCCGATTTCCCTCGATTTGTTCCGACCGTATACAGTCACTTCGAAACGACGGATGATGAATACCCCCTCCTCATGATTGCCGTCCGTCTCATGCAACATTCCGGCACACTCTCANNACCCCCTCCTCATGATCGCTATCAGCCTCATGCAACACTCCGGCACGCTTTCGCTCACCTCAAAAAATCTACGGAAGGTCAAACCTGAAGGATTCATCGAAATAAGTGAGAAAGACGCTGCCCGATACCGCATCCGGAACAACCGATTCGTTACCGTCACCTCCCGCCGTGGCTCAATAGTCATCAAGGCGCATATCAGTGACGACGTCAAGCCAGGTGTGGTCTGTACCCCTGTCCACTTTTCCCTAACAAACGTCAATAACCTTATCGGCATCGCCCATGATGGCGCGGCACCCCTTTGCGCTGTCCGTATTGAGCCGATCAGTGAAAGCCGATGAAGGAGGGGATGATGGGTTAGCGAAAGATTCCTTCTTGCGTTCAGGGTCTTTGATTTTTTTCGGTGCGGTATCCAACTCGCGTATATCGGAATGATCACCGCCATTCTTTACCGCTGTTCTATCCGAAGTACACATGCTCAAAAAGTCATGTAAGGTTTTTTTGCACAACCCACTCAAAAAGGTATATTCAGATAACAGGAAGTAGAAATCTCAAGAATGATAGCCTGTCCCCCTCTTAATCGGCATAAAACCTAAACATTCCGGCGTTTCTTAAAAAAACAGGTGCCCATGACAGAACGGATTTGAGTGTGGTACTTTATTTTCATATAAGAACAGAGAAACGAGGGGGTAACAATGCCGCACGTAATCTACCCATTATATCCAGAAGGGTCAACACCGATCACCGAAGTCATATCGTTTGCAAAGAGAGATGGGCAAATATATTATTTTCAGGGATGTCTGCCGATATTTTCCCATGCAGAAGAAGACCTGAGGAGTTTCAGGATGTTTACGAGCCAACTGGTGGTAAACGGCAATTGCAAGCAGGTAGATATCGTGAAGGCCTTCGGCATTATATAGCATCATAAGCGTGAAACGCTATGTGAAGAAATATCGGGAGGGAGGGCCGGCAGCCTTTTATAAGAAAGCAAAAGAGAGAAAGCCATGAGGTATGACCCCTGAGGTGCTACGAGAAGCGCAGGAACTGTTCAACAGTGGGCTTGGCAAAGCAGAAGTAGCAAAGCGAATGGAGCTAAAGCCGGACACTTTACTAAAAGCAATACAAAGCGGACGGTTGACAGAGAGTAAAAAAAAACAGACGAGGTCAGCACAAAAAGCGATCGGAGCAGGGTAGACAGTCAGGCAGCCATGGGGATGGGAGCAACGCGAACACTGGAACGGGTGTTGGCGGCAACGGGGAACTTAGCAGCGGCAGAGAGTAGCTTTGAGGCAGCAGTTGATGTGTCCAATGGGGGAGTGTTGTGGGCGTTGCCTGCCCTGATAGCAAATGGCTTATTGCGTCACACAGAGCAGTATTTTCGCTTGCCGAACGGATACTACAGTGTCACCCACATATTTCTGATTTTAGGCTACATGGCGCTGTGCGGGATAAAAAC
>DMNE01000277.1 GCA_003453735.1 Nitrospiraceae bacterium
GCTATATTCCTGGCGATATCGGCAAGGACGTGAGGCTCTGCACCCAGAACCCTGGTGACGCTCCGAGCGGTCAGCACGCTGACAACAAGAGATAGCGTAAGCGCCACGGCTAACAAGGCCACCATGATGACGATCACTTGGCTGAAAGTCCTCATAGAATGCTGGAACGTACTTTCGCTGATCTTATGCTCGAGGGCAAGCAGCTCCCTCATTCCTCTTTCAACCACCTGGAATTTTTCATCAGCCGTNNTGATGGCCGACTGGATTGCCCTTTGATATTCAAAAAGATTGGAGAGGATCGTCTCAAGGATCTTCTTTTCTTCGGATAGCGTCGAAGGCGAAGCGATGCCGTGCTTGATGATTTCCACTGACTGCTCGAGAACCGCCAACTGTTCCTTGCCGAGCGCATCAATCTTTGCACGGTCAAATCGCGCAGCCTGCCAGCTCAGCAGTCGATAGATGCTCATGTGCACGCTAGTTAGGTCTCTAACGAGGCTTGCGCTTTCCTGGTAGCTCTTGAACTGCTTATCATAGATATCACGCAGCGCCTGTCGCTGCGTGGTCAAACCAAAATACGAGGCAGCCCCCACCAGGAGCAGAAAGCCGATAATGAGTGCTGGCGCCATCAAAACTCTTACAGTCATGCTGAGATTATGGAGTCTCATTCTTAAGGACGTGCGACTGCCTTCAGTTTCAGCCACCATAGGAAAGGACATAACGGCAGGAAGTCCTGCTTACGTCTAATGGTTCATTATCCGTGAACATAAGATACCGCACCCTACGACCGCCGCTTGCCGGCGCTTAAAGCGCTCGTCAATTCTCGTGGCATCGCCAATCAAGGCAACCGTCATTATCAAAAAGGTGATGCCGAGATACCTCGGGCCATGACAGATCGTCGATTACACGACCCGGTAACGACAAGAGCTAATATGGCAATAGTATTCGGTTCACCCCTTTTATTTTATAGCCATCACCATCATTGGTCGAAACGGAAACTATTTTAACAAAACGCGACAGTGGAAACAATAGGAACGCGGGTATCCGACCATCGCGACTACTTACTTCGGTCATCACGACTAGTTAATGCGATTTCCGAAAAAAGTCATCACAGGAGCAAAGTAACCGCGNNATTGAAAAAACCGAAGCGCATATTTAAGCATATTGTGTATGACTCCTAAATTGTAAGATGCTCCGTCGCCTGAGATTGTCATTCCTTCTCAAAGTTAACGGTTTTCTTGTCACAGGACGATGACTATCGGTTATTCCAGTTGAATATCTAAACTGACGTCAATTATTGGGTCTTACCTTTTTATGGAGAACAAAGATAAACTGTCCTTAGAAGTAGCAATTGTCATGCTATAATAAGGTTCGTGGGCAAGGCTTCAAGGAAAAAGAGTAAGCTTTCCAGGGAAGTTCCCTCCGGTGAAAGGAGACCAGGGTTTTCGAGATCAGGATCCCCACAAAAACCTGGTATTGGAACATTTCTGCAAAAACCGCTGGCCGCTATTGTTTTGATCATGGTTTTTGGATTTTTCGCCTACTCAAATACATTCCACAGTCCTTTCCAGTGGGATGAGGTGTCCCAGCTTCTTAATAATCCTGTCATTAAGGACCTGAGGAACTTCACTTCAGGCGGAAGGGGTTACGACTATAATCCCCGGCGCTACATCGGCTATCTCACCTTTGCCCTGAACTACCACTTTGGGGGGTTCGATGTTATCGGCTACCACATCGTGAACCTTCTCATCCATATAGCCAATGCGCTCCTCGTCTACTTCCTTGTGCTTCTGACTTTCAGGACACCGTCGCTGCGGCAATCATCGGATTCCTCTCCTCCCGTTCCTGCTTGGATCGCCCTCTTCTCGGCGCTCCTGTTCGTTTCGCACCCCGTACAGACAGAGGCGGTAACGTATGTCATTCAGCGGTTTGCCTCCCTTGCGACGTTCTTCTATCTCCTCTCCGTGGTCATGTACGTAAAAGGGAGGCTTGCAGGCGAGAAGCAGGGCAATACTGAGGGCAGGTTATTCTCCGGCCCTTCCCTGCTTTTCTATCTGGCTTCCCTAATATCGGTAGTTTGTGCGATGAAGACGAAGGAGATAGCCTTCACGCTCCCGTTCGTGATAGTCCTCTACGAGTTCATCTTTTTCAAATCTCCGGTAAGGAAGAGGCTTCTTTTTCTCCTGCCGGTTCTGCTGACGCTCATAATCGTTCCCTTAAGTGTTCTCCACGGTGATAAACCGCTGGGAGAGATGTTGTCCGATGTGAGTGAAAAGACGAAGGTCCAGACCGGGATGTCACGATGGGAGTACCTCGTGACCGAGATGCGGGTAATCGTCACCTATATTCGGCTTATCTTCCTGCCGATAAACCAGAACCTCGACTACGACTATCCGCTATACCATTCCTTGGTTACGCCATCGGTCTTTCTCTCGTTTCTCGTTCTCCTTGCGATCTTCGGGCTTGGGGTCTATCTCCTTATCCGGGGGATGAAGAACAATCCCCCGTCACACGCCGTTCCCTATCGTCTAATCGGTTTCGGGGTTCTGTGGTTTTTCATAACCCTGTCAGTGGAGTCGAGCATCATACCGATTGTGGATGTGATATTTGAGCACCGGCTCTATCTTCCCCTGGTAGGGGTATCCATGGCAGTAACGACGGGGGCAGTGATTGCGGCGAAGAGACTGAGGATGGAGAGGATTGTGATTCCAGCTCTTGTTTTTGTAAGTCTTCTCCTTTCAGGTGTCACCTATGCGAGGAATGCTCTATGGGGGGACAAGATGAGCTTTTGGCAGGACGTGGTAGAGAAGAGTCCAAACAAGGCACGCCCTCATTACAATTTTGGTCTTGCATATTCATCCCACGGCCAGTGGGACAGGGCCATTACAGAGTACCAAACAGCATTACGACTGAAGCCCGATTACGCAAAGGCTCACACTAATCTTGGTGTCGCATATTCATCTCAGGGCCAATGGGATAGGGCAATTGCTGAATACAAGGCAGCATTAGGGCTGAAGCCTGATGACGCAATGGCTCATAATAATCTTGG
>DMNE01000392.1 GCA_003453735.1 Nitrospiraceae bacterium
TGAAATTAAATACCTGACCAAGACACCGGCGCTTCAGTATATCTTCGAACAGATATGGGGAGACGAGAAAAGACACCACATGATTCTTGAGACTCTGATGACCAAGCGATTTGAGAAAGATCCGGAGGCTGAGTGGGGGTTTCTATTAAGCTCTTAAGATGACGATGATGCTTCTTCGCTTCTTTGTGGGAAGCAGGTGATCAGTTGGCTGATCACGGAGACAAGGACATGATGAAAAAGAAGCCTGTAAAAAAAGCGGCCAAGAAGGGTGTGAAGAAGGGAGACGTTTACAAGTGCGGCGTCTGCGGTTTAGCTGTCACAGTCGATGAGGTCTGCGGGTGCGTCGACTATTGCGACATCATCTGCTGCGAAAAGCCAATGAAACCCAAGAAACGGGCCTAATAAAATAATCCAATAAACCCTTCTCGCCCGGGATATTCAGATTTTCATGACCATGATTCCTCGGATATTGCCGCGCTCAAGCGATAAGAGGCTCGTTCAATCGCTCCGGCCGTATCCTCCCTTATCTCCGGGTCTGTAAAGAAGTACGACATAAGGCCCTTCAGGAACCACGGCCACCCGCTTATCATTTTTTTCTTCTACGCTTCTCTTGATCGCTTCCGTCAGGGATGTGATCACATGAACGCCCGTCAGCGCTCGTTCTTCCCCGGTAAGACACTCGCTGTAAAGGTGTATGGTTGCGGTTTTCATGGCCTTGATCTGCATGACCGATTCCCATTCATCGATCGAGGCGAACTCCTTCTGCGAAGTTTCCTCCAAGAATCTTTCTATTCCAACATCGATCAACCTGGCCTGCGATTCTGCGTATTCCGGCGTCCCTAGCCCCTCGGAGCATTCCGAGACGACAAAAAGATCCCCCCCCGTCTCGACAATGTCAACCACCCCGACCATGCCTTTGACCGTCTGGTAATAGTTTTTATCCAGGGGGTAGCCTGCGGAACTCGTGATGACCGTCTTGTATTTCCGAGCAACGGGGATCTCAAAATAGGGTCTGGCAAAGGCAACCGCCGAGAGGTGACTCTTTTCGATGTCGCCGAAGTTGACGAAAGAAACCCTACGGTCTTCGTCAATCACTGCATTCACCGCAAGGCTCCTGCCCACTCTCCTCACCGCGGCGATTTGCTCCTCGTGTAGTGGGTTGCCTTCCAGCCGACAGTTTTCCACACCTTCCTGTTTGAGCATTCTTGTCGAATGAAGAACTCTGATCGTATCCTGATGAGCGATCCCGGGCACAATCACTTTTCTGCCCCCTGAGTAACCTGCCATAAAGTGAGGCTCGATTAACCCGACGACAATGCGGATGTCTGCGTCCACAAAGCGTTTGTCTATCTTTACCGGCATCCCCCAGGGGGTAACCCCAAGATCGGTATGGTCGTCCTCATTTTTTGCGATGTGATTTACCACCCGAACCCTTTGGAGAATCCAATCACTGCCGACCAGTTCCAGGAGCTCCTTTCCCTCGTTTGACCGGTGAAGACCCGTGGCAACGAGCAACGTAATGGAGGCCGGATCCACACCGGCACCCATCAGTTCCTGAATGAGGACGGGCAACAAGATCCCATTAGGAACAGGTCTGGTGATATCGCAGATCGCAATGCAGACATTCTTAATTCCCCTAACCTCTTGCGCCAGAGGTCTGCATCCCACGGGGTGCGACAGGGCAAGTTTAACCGCTGCCGCCGGGTCCTCGAGGATCGGCATTCCTTTTTTCCGGATGACGTCTGCCTCGAGGCCATCCGGAATTTCGAGAGGCAAGCCCCTTTTCCCATATTTCATCGTAATCTGCATTGGCTACCCCTGGAAATAGGCTGTCGGATGATGCATCCTTGGGGGAATCAACGTTCCCGCTGCCATCACATGCCGAGATAGGCTTTTCTGACAAGATCGGATTTGATGAGTTCGTCCCCCCTGCCCTCTAAGACGACACGGCCAGTCTGAAGGACATAGGCGCGATGCGATATCTGCAGGGCTTCAAAAACATTCTGTTCAACCAATAACACGGTCACCCCATTCCGGCTGATCTCCTGAATCACTTTGAAAATCTCGGAAACGAGCCTGGGCATCAACCCCAGGGAGGGTTCATCGAGCATCAAAAGAGAGGGTCGGGACATCAGCCCCCGGGCAATCGCCAACTGCTGCTGCTCGCCCCCGCTAAAAGTGTCGGCCCGCTGGTTCTTCCTCTCTTTCAGAATGGGAAAAATGTTGAATACATTCTCGAGAGCATCTCCTATCTCCTCTTTGGAATTGAGAACATAGGCGCCCAGGATGAGATTGTCCAAGACAGACAGCCTACCAAACAGACGCCTCCCCTCTGGAATCATTGAAATCTTTTTCTTGACGATGTTGTAGGTAGGTGTCTCGTGGATAGGATGGTGATCAAGAAGGATTTCTCCTTTCTCCGGATGCAAAAGGCCTGAAATGGTCTTCAGAATAGTCGATTTGCCAGCCCCGTTCGAGCCGATGAGACTGACGACCTCCCCTTTCTCAACATGAAAGGAGACGTCCTCGAGGGCCAGAAGGCCTTTATATCCAACAGAAATATTATTGACTGACAACATACCGCTCCCCCAGATAAGCTTGAATGACGTCCGCGTGGCGGACAACTTCTTTCGGAGGGCCTTCCATGATCTTCTTCCCTGAATTCAAGACGATCACACGATCGGATATCTCCATGACCGCCTCCATCACATGCTCAACGATAATCAGCGTGATCCCTTTCTCTCTGATCTTTCTGATCAAATCGATCATCCC
>DMNE01000410.1 GCA_003453735.1 Nitrospiraceae bacterium
GTAGAGATACCAAAGGATAACGGAGGCAAAAGACCTTTAGGAATTCCTTCGGTATCCGATCGTGTTGCGCAAACGGTGGTCAAGATGTATCTGGAACCTGAAGTGGAGTCCCATTTTCATCAGGATTCCTATGGATACAGACCCGGGAAGTCGGCGCTGGAAGCGGTGGGAATTGCGCGACAGAGATGTTGGCGCTATGACTGGGTCGTGGATTTAGATATCAAGGGGTTCTTTGACAATCTGGATCATGGCCTTGTCCTGCGTGCAGTAAGAAAGCATACGGACTGCAAGTGGATTCTGTTATACATTGAGCGGTGGCTTAAGGCCCCTGCCCAAAAGGAAGATGGAACACGTGTGGCACGTGACAAGGGCACTCCCCAAGGTGGGGTTGCCAGTCCCCTGTTGGCAAATCTTTTTCTTCACTATGCGTTTGACGAGTGGATGAAAAACAACTACCCAACGCAGCCGTTCGAGCGCTACGCCGATGATGCGATTGTGCACTGTAGTAGTGAGAAGCAGGCCAAAATGATCAAGACGCGGATTGAAGAGCGGCTATTTCAATGCAAGCTGGAACTTCATCCTGAAAAGACAAAGATTGTTTATTGCAAGGATGATAATAGGCAAGGAAGATATCCGAACGTGACATTTGATTTTCTGGGGTACTGCTTTTCCCCCCGGAAGGCACAGAACCGTTCTGGACGATACTTCACCACTTTTAGTCCTGCTGTGAGTAGAAAAGCTGCTAATGAAATGAGTTGCGTCATGAAGAGCTGGGGTTTTCATCGACACAGTGACAAAAGGATTGAAGATCTGTCGCATAATAGTAATTCCGTCCTTCGTGGCTGGATCAATTATTATGGGCAGTACTACAAGCATGCGCTTTACCGAGTGTTCAATGTCTTAAATCGCATTCTCATACGATGGGCGATGAGGAAATACAAAAGGCTTAGATATCACCAACGTCGGGCAACCCATTGGCTGCGACGCATAGCTCATAAGCAGCCGTGGTTGTTTGTTCACTGGGAGAAGGGTTTTAGGCCGTAGGCTGGACAATGGGAGCCGGATGACAGGAGACTGTCACGTCCGGATTTGGGAGAGCGTGAGGGTGTGATTCCCTTGCGCCACTCGACCGATAGTTGCGGATTGACGTGTGAAGTACTAAGCCGCGGGTTATGGCGATTGAATATTGCCTGTTCGTACTAAATGGAGTCGGAGGCAGTTATTTTTTTGTTTTTTGTCGGTCGAGGTCGATAACTCTGGCCTATTGAAAGCGAGATAGACTGGCTCAAATAACAAGAGTTTGAAATTGTAGGGCTGGAATAGGTCTTTTTTGACAACAAGCCGATATTGCGATCCACTATAAGTTTTTCGCACAGGGCTAATTTTATTATTTCTATGTCGTGTTCAGCGCTCATGTCAGCATTTCACCGGCGGACTGTTGCACCTGAAATAATCCAGAGCGTCTATGGTCACCATTCTACCTTTGCGGCAAACGGGACATCTGGTGACATCGATGCCTGAGACCTCAAGCATATGTTCCTGCCAGGTTTTGGGCTCTGATTTGTTTGTTTGTGTATTTTCGCTGCCGAGAAACTGACGGCATAAGGCGATGTTATGTTTTCTCTTTCTGTTTGCGAGCAGACCGACATGTCTGATCTTGACGTACCGGTGAGGTAGGATATGCAGAAGGAAGCGCCTGATAAATTCTCCGGCCTCCAGCGTCATGATCTTTTCCTTGTCGCCATCGGCATAGTCCCTCCATTTGAACGTCATTTCACCGTTTTCGACCTTGAGGATCCGTTCATTGCTGATGGCGACCCTATGGGTATATCTGCTTAAGTAGTTTAGAACACCCTCTATGCCGTTAAACGGGGGCTTGCAGTAGACCACCCATTTCTTATGGTAGAGTTTTCTGAGAAACTGATCGAAGACATAGGGGTCTGCGAGATGACTGGTGCTGCCTGTCAGTTCAATCTTCTTAGCGTCATAGCTTTTTTTGAAGTAATCAAGGAACTTCCCTCTAAACAGGGCTGACATAACCCTGACAGGGATGAAGAATCCTTTTCTGGAGGACACCCAATCGTTTTCTTTTAAGCCGCCTCCGGTAACAACGCAGTGCACGTGAGGATGGTCCATCAAATTCTGTCCCCAGGTATGAAGAATCGCAATGAAGCCGATCCTTGCACCCAGATGCTTTGGATTATCGGCAAGCTCAATAAGAGTTTCCGAAGCAGACCGGAACAGGAGGTTATACATGACCTTCTGATTCATAATAGCAAGGGGATTTAGTTCTGAGGGAATTGTGAAGACAACGTGGAAGTACTCGATGGGAAGGAGGTCTTCGGCTCTATCCTCGATCCATCTTTCTTTCCTTAGGGTCTGGCACTTGGGGCAGTGACGGTTACGACAGGAGTTGTAAGATATCTCGATATGCCCACAGTCGACGCACTTGTCCTTATGTCCGCCCAACTCCGCAGTTCTGCATACCTCGACGGCACGCATGACGCGCAGATGACTAAGCGGCAAGCGGTGGGATTGCCGATACTCCGGACCGTGGTGACGAAAGACATCCGCCACCTCGACCCCACGAGGCCTCTGCATCAGAAAATGAGACTGATGCTAAAGCTCTTCGGGTATACTATCGAGGGGACTGCAGACCTGTGCCAGGTTCATCTTGCTCACATGCAGATAGACGGTCGTGGTTGTGGGAGACCTGTGGCCGAGGAGCAGTTGAACATGATGCAGGCTCGTCCCCGCTTCAATCAGATGAGTGGCAAAACTGTGCCTCAAGGTATGGACGCTTGCCGGTTTTGTTATACCGGCGCGTTCTTTGGCCTCGATGAAGATATTACGAATCGACGTATAGCATAGATGAGTTCCCTCTTTGTGTCCTTCGAATAACCACTCCTTTGGACGATACTGCCGCCAGTATTGCCTCAATAACTCAAGGGCGGTTTGCGACAGGATGGTATAGCGGTCCTTCCTGCCCTTACCCTGTTGCACACGCACCATCATCCGCTTGCTATCTATATCGGTTACCTTTAACGTTGCCGCTTCGCTGACTCTCAGTCCTGCCGAATAGGTGATCGTCAAGAGCGCCCGGTGCTTGAGATTCTCCATGACAGACAGCATCGTCTTGATCTCGGTGAGATCCAGCACAACGGGCAACGTCTTTTTGGCCTTTGGATAGTGAATCTTCTCTACCACTTCTTCACGGTTCAGGGTTATCTTATACAGGAACTTGATTCCCGCTACATAGCACCTATACGTACCTCTTGATAACTTCCTTGTCTGAAGCATATGAACCAGATAATCCTTTACCTCCTTCTCTCCCAGGTCCTCAAGCGGCTTATCAAAATAATCTGCCATGATGCCAATCTCCCTGAGGTATTTCTTCTGGGTCTTGGGGGTGATGCCTTTTAACTGAAGGTCCTTCATCATCTGCTCTCTCAATGCGTCCATGGTACAACCTCCTCTGAAACAAATTCCGCCGACAAGGTCAACGGTACAACAAAAGGAGATTGTAAAAATGAACCCCATTGATCAACAAGAGGAATGACAGAAAGCCTCAACAACAC
>DMNE01000161.1 GCA_003453735.1 Nitrospiraceae bacterium
CGTCCACGGCCTCCTGGAGCATCCTCTTCTCGTTCCGGATTATGACGCTCGGGGCCTTCAGCTCCATAAGGCGCTTGAGCCTGTTGTTTCTGTTTATCACCCTCCTGTAGAGGTCGTTCAGGTCTGATGTGGCGAACCTGCCGCCTTCCAGGGGCACCAGCGGTCTCAAGTCGGGCGGCAGCACCGGCACGACGTCCATTATCATCCACTCCGGGGAGTTCCCGGAATGCCTGAAGGCCTCCACCAGGCGGAGCCGCTTGGTGAGTTTCTTCTTTATGCCCAGCGACTGCGCGTCCCTTATCTGGAGCTTGAGCTCGGCCACCAGGGCGTTCAGGTCCACTTTCTTCAGCAGTTCCTTTATCGCCTCCGCGCCTATGCCAGCCTTGAACCTGTCGCCGTACTCGGAGGCGGCCTTCTTGTAGTCGTCCTCGCTCATGATGTCTTTTTCTTTAAGCGGCGTGTCCCCGGGGTCTATAACTACGTACCCCTCGAAGTAGAGGACTTTTTCGAGGTGCCTCATGGTCATGTCCAGCAGGGTGCCTATCCTGCTCGGCACGCCTTTAAGGAACCATATGTGGGCGACCGGGGCGGCAAGCTCTATATGCCCCATCCTCTCTCTTCTTACCTTGGACTGTATGACCTCCGTGCCGCACTTGTCGCAGACGACCCCGCGGTGCTTCATCCTCTTGTATTTCCCGCACAGACATTCCCAGTCCTTTACCGGCCCGAAGATCTTCGCGCAAAAGAGTCCGTCCCTTTCTGGCTTGAATGTTCGGTAATTAATGGTCTCAGGTTTTTTAACCTCTCCGTACGACCACTCTCTAATCTTTTCTGAAGAGGCGAGCTTTATCCGTATCGCCTCAAAGTCCGTTGGATTCTTCGGCCTCTGAAAAAGGGCATAAACATCTGTTTCTGTTTCTACCAAAACTTATTCCCCCTTACTTTTTTTCTCCAGAAGCTCAACATCGAGACCTAAGCTCTGAAGTTCTTTAATTAATACATGGAAAGACTCTGGAACCCCCGGTTCGAGAGTAGCGTCGCCTTTTACGATGGCCTCATACATCCGCGCCCTTCCCGTAACATCATCACTCTTTACGGTCAGAAACTCCTGCAGTGTGTAGGAAGCTCCATATGCCTCGAGCGCCCAGACTTCCATTTCGCCCAGTCTCTGGCCGCCAAACTGCGCCTTCCCGCCGAGAGGCTGCTGGGTGACAAGGGAATACGGTCCGATAGAGCGGGCGTGCATCTTATCGTCAACGAGGTGATGGAGCTTCATCATATACATACAACCGACGGAAACAGGTCTCTCAAAAGGCTCACCAGTCCTTCCGTCATACAGCGTAATCTGGCTTGATGAGGGAAGGCCGGCCTTTTTCAACATCTCTTTTATCTCGCTCTCCTTTGCGCCCTCAAACACCGGAGTTGCAACATGCAGGCCCAATGCCTTAGCAGCCCATCCGAGATGAGTCTCCAGGATCTGTCCGACATTCATTCTCGAAGGCACACCGAGAGGATTTAAGACGACATCGACCGGCGTTCCGTCAGGAAGATAAGGCAGATCCTCTTCAGGCAGCACCATGGCAACAACCCCTTTGTTGCCATGCCTTCCTGCCATCTTATCTCCGACCTGGAGCTTACGCTTCATTGCTATGTAAACCTTCGCCAATTTATTTACGCCGGGTGGAAGTTCATCGCCTCTCCTAAGGCGATCGACGCTTTCGTCATATCGCGATTCCAGGTAGCGCACATACTGGTTCGCCTCATGATGAATCGTATCTATCTTTTCTTTCACATCGGGATCAGCTATTTTAACGCGCGTAAGCGAGTCATCCTTTATTCGCTCCACCTGCTTTTCCGTGAGCTTCTTGCCTGCCTGACAGATAACCTCCTTTGACTTCGGGTCTTTAACATCCTCCGCAACCTTAATGCCGACGAGCAGTTCCCTAACCTTTTTGAACTTCTCTTCTTTAACGATCCTGACCTCTTCTTCGAGGTCCCGCTGCAATCTCAGGATGTCGTCTTCTTCGATGCTCTTTGCCCTTTCGTCCTTCTCTGTTCCTTTCCTCGAGAAAATCCTCACATCAACCACAACCCCCTCGATCCCCGGCGGAACATAGAGACAGCTCTCCTTTACATCCTCGGCCTTTTCACCAAAGATGGCCCTCAAGAGCTTTTCTTCCGGAGTAAGCTGGGTTTCACCCTTCGGAGTGACTTTCCCGACAAGGATGTCACCAGGCTTCACTTCTGCGCCAATTCTGATTATTCCACTCTCATCGAGATCCTTCAGCGCTTCTTCTCCCACATTCGGAATATCCCTGGTTATCTCTTCAGGACCGATCTTTGTATCCCGCGATTCAACTTCAAACTCCTCTATATGGACTGACGTGAAGACATCCTCTTTCACAAGCCTTTCACTGAGCAGGATGGCATCTTCAAAGTTATATCCTCCCCATGGCATAAACGCAACAAGAACATTCTTGCCGAGGGCCAGCTCTCCCAGATCGGTTGAGGAGCCGTCACCAAGAACGTCCCCTTTTTGCACCTCGTCTCCGATTGCTACGATGGGCTTTTGGTTTATGCAGGTTGCCTGGTTAGACCGCTGAAACTTCACGAGAGAGTAAATGTCGACACCCCCATTGTCTTCGGATACCCTCACGACGATTCTCGATGCATCAACACTCTCGACAATCCCCGCCCTTTTTGCGAGCACCAGCGCACCAGAGTCCCGCGCTGTAACATGTTCTACCCCCGTCCCCACAATAGGCGCTTCAGTCTGAATGAGAGGCACCGCCTGTCTCTGCATGTTCGAACCCATGAGCGCCCTGTTCGCATCATCATTTTCGAGGAACGGGATCAATGATGCTGAAACACCTACGATCTGCTTCGGTGAAACATCCATGTACTGGACTTCTTTCGGCGTAACCATCTTGAAATCTCCGCCCACCCTCGCTGACACGGCGTCACCCACCAGGTATCCCTTTTTATCAACCGGAGATGTCGCCTCGGCGATGATATAATCTTCACCTTCAATCGCGGACAGATAATCGATATCTGAGGTGACCCTCCCATTGACAACCTTCCGGTACGGAACCTCAATAAAGCCGAAATCATTGACCCTTGCATACGTAGCCAGAGATGTTATGAGTCCGATGTTCGGACCTTCCGGCGTCTCTATGGGGCATATCCTCCCATAATGAGTCGGGTGAACGTCCCTCACCTCAAATCCTGCCCTCTCCCGTGTCAGACCTCCAGGGCCGAGTGCGGAAAGCCTCCTCTTGTGGGTAATCTCAGAGAGGGAATTCGTCTGATCCATAAACTGACTCAGCTGACTCGATCCAAAGAACTCCTTAACGGCTGCCATTACGGGTTTTGCATTGATGATGTCATGGGGCATTGCTGTTTCCAGTTCTGTCAGCGTCATCTTTTCCTTTATGGCTCGTTCCATCCTCACCAGTCCGATTCTGAATTGATTCTCCAGGAGCTCACCTACTCCCCTGATCCGTCTGTTTCCGAGATGGTCAATATCGTCAACATCTCCCTTGCCCGTTCTCAGATCGAGGAGATAATGCACGAGCTTCACAATGTCCTGAGCGGTGAGCACCCGCGTAGTAAGATCGACATCGAGACCGAGCCTCTTGTTTATCTTTAATCTGCCCACCGGCGAAAGGTCATACCGTTTGGGGTCAAAGAAAAGACCGTTGAATAAATCTTTAGCGGAATTGATTGTCGGCGGTTCCCCTGGTCGCAGTTTTCTGTATATCTCTATGAGTGCTTCATCCTGGGTGGTAACCTTATCGGTTAAGAGCGTATCCCGCAGCGATGAGAGATACTTGACATTGTCGATGTACAGGAGATTCAAGGTGCTTACCTTCAGTTGAATAATTTTACCAAACACCTCTTCTGTGATCGCCTCATTGCTCTCTAAGAGGATCTCGCCTGTTTCGGGATCCACAATATCCCTCAGGGTAATCCTGCCGATAATATCTTCCTTGCTTATCGGAATCTCTTTAATACCCGATGTCTCCATCTTCTTGATAGCCCCTTTAGAAATCTTAGCGCCTTCTTTTACAAGAATCTCCTTTGTTTGGGGGATCGTGATGGTCTTGATCGCCTTTATGCCTGCCAATATTTCGCTGACGACCCGTGTATAGGTATGGCGGTCCTTTAAAGTAATCGTCTCGATTGGATAAAAAGTCTTTAGCAGATCTTCATTGGTGTATCCGAGGGCCTTGAGCACAATGGTTGCCGGAAGTTTTTTCCTCCTGTCTATGCGGACATACAAGATATCCTTTGCGTCGAACTCAAAGTCGAGCCAGGAGCCGCGGTAGGGGATCACCCGCGCGGCGAACAGGTATTTGCCCGAGGAATGCGTCTTGCCCTTGTCGTGGTCGAAGAANNATGAAGCTGGCTCACGATGACCCTTTCGGTTCCGTTGATGACAAATGTTCCGGTATCGGTCATGATAGGCATTTCCCCGATATAGACCTCCTGCTCTCGTGATTCTTTCAGCCTGTTCTTTCCGGTGTCTTCGACTTCCCACAGGTTCAGTTTAACCCGTATTTTTATCGGAGCAGCATAGGTTATCCCTTTTTGTAAGCAATCCCTTACACTGAATTTCGGCTCGTTTATCGTAAAACCTAGGAACTCAATGGATGCTGTTTCGTTATAATCCATTATGGGGAAGACACTTTTCAAAGCAGATTGCAAGCCGACGTCTTCCCTCGCGTCCATAGGAACATCCTTCTGGAGGAACTTCTCAAACGAATGCTTCTGTATCTCGATAAGATTTGGCACCTCCAGAATTGGGGGAA
>DMNE01000512.1:0-126 GCA_003453735.1 Nitrospiraceae bacterium
CAGCACGGGCAGCACATGATAAAGAACGGCAAGGAGCTGATCACTCGCGTTTTAAGTGGCCCAGAGATGATGGCTATGATGAAAATGCATGCCAAGGACCCTGTGATGGAGTACACCCATCAACTG
>DMNE01000512.1:162-2927 GCA_003453735.1 Nitrospiraceae bacterium
GGTGCCAATTTAATCATGCTGGGAGAAATGGATATGGCCGGGGATATCGACAAACTGTCCATCGAGCACGGAAAAGAGATGATGAAAGATGCCAAGGCTATGGTCACTCACATGATGGAAGGCAAGGAGATGAAGGAAATGCATGAAAAAGGCATGACACCGGAGAAATCACCCATGATGGCTATGTCTCATCAGCATGCCGAAGCAGCTATGAAGGTTATCGATTTACTTTCCAAAATGCCTGCTATGAGATCTAAGTAGTTCCGATAGATCGGGGCGGGGCTTTTAGCCCCGCCCTGATTCTGACGTTGCAACGCACCGTCCGAGAAATAACTGAGGAGACAACGGCACAACCTCTCCTCGGAAAACGAGGTCCCGATTATGAGAGCTGCAATTTTCGTTATCTTTACGCTGCTTTTTCCTTTCACAGCTTTTACCGCTGAGACCACTCAGCCCGGCACTACTCACCACACGAAGCACTATGAGCAGAGCCTCTTTAAAATAACGGAGAAAGGGTTATTCTCCGTAGAAATGGTGATCAAAGAAAATGAGCTTAAAGCAGGAGTCAACTCCCTTGACATCATTGTTCATGACAAAAACGATAAAGATGTGGTAGGTGCGAAAATAACAGTGGCCCCCTGGATGCCCGAGATGGGTCATGGTGTTTTTGAAAAACCCGTTGTCAGAGAAAGAGGCGGAGGCCTTTATAGCGTAGATAATATCATATTGATAATGGGAGGTCGGTGGGAGCTCAGAATAAAAATCAAAAAGGGTGCTGTGGAAGACTCGGTCAGTTTTGATTTTCCTGATGTAAAAACCTCGGAAACACCATCTCAAAACGAACACAAAATGACGTATTCTTCTGCTCCTGATAACATTGACACCTCCGCTGTCCAGACATCGGCCAAAAAACTATTCAAGGTTTCCTACGTAAGCAAAGACCTGCCCATTCCAATCGGCAAGATTACCAGCTGGAAATTACGACTTGAGACAGCCGACGGACGCCCGGTAAAAATTGCTAATATTAGTATTGAGGGCAGTATGCCGGAGCATGGGCATGGCCTTCCAACTCAACCCGAGGTTGTCAAGGGGATGGAAGACGGGGATTACGTCCTGCAGGGCCTAAAATTCAGCATGCCCGGATGGTGGGTGATAACGCTGAGAATAAAGGCTCAGGACATGGATGACACAGTTACGTTTAATCTTCTTCTTCAATAGCATGAAGGTCTTATGTCGAAAAATCATATATATCTATCGAGACGCAATCTAGAGGTTGCGATATTTCTTATCGCAACCTCTATGATTCTATGCCATGTTGCCGCTGATTCTCCCTGTGCAGCACAGTCCGATATACAGCCTGCATGGAGCAAACAGGAGATCTCCGTTCTTCGCTCTCTGTGGATTGGCTCCCTTCCCCCTCTGCCGAAAGACCCGTCCAATGCCTTCGCCGATAATCCGAAAGCGAAAGCCCTGGGGAAAAAATTTTTCTTTGATGCCCGTTTTAGCGGAAACCTGAAAGTTTCCTGCGCCACCTGCCATAGGCCTGACATGAATTTCACTGACGACCTTCCCTTGGCACATGGCATAGGCTCAACAGTAAGGAGGTCGATGCCTCTTCTGGGCGTAGCATACAACACCTGGTTTTTCTGGGACGGTAGAAAGGACAGCCTCTGGTCACAGGCCCTAGGGCCTCTCGAAAACAATGTGGAGCATGGATTTACCAGAACAGCCTGTGCGTATTTGATTAGTAAGTATTATCTGAGTGAGTATGAAGAGATTTTCGGTACGATGCCCGACATAGCGAATACCGTGGCGAGTCCTGCAACAGAAGACACTATCGTTCTGAAAGCATGGGTAACAACGAGGCCTGAGAAAAAAGAAGAAATCAATCGCATCTATGCAAACATGGGCAAGGCAATAGCCGCGTATGTGCGGACTATTGTCCCCGGCCCAGCGCGTTTTGACATGTACGTTGACGCTTTGCTTCATAACGATATGGCAAACCTTGTGAGAACTCTCACTCCTGAGGAATTGAATGGCCTCCAGCTCTTTATCGGCAAAGCAAAATGCACCAATTGCCATAATGGACCTCTGTTTACCAATAGTGACTTCCATAATACTGGCGTGCCCACACCCGCAGGAATGCCTTTTGATAAGGGGCGAGCGGATGGCATTAAAAAGGTTCTCTCAGATGAGTTTAATTGTCTTGGCAGGTATAGTGACGCCGGGGCTCAGGATTGTGATGAATTGCGATTCATCGATAGTGATACAAAAAAATATGTCGGTGCGTTTAAGACACCGACATTAAGAAATGTTGCTGAACGGGCTCCTTACATGTATGGCGGTCAATTCGCCACTTTGAAAGAAGTCCTTGAGTTTTATCAGCACTCCAAGAGCCATGAACTTGGCCACGGGGGACTGACTGATGAGGACCTGACCGCGATCGAGGCCTTCCTTCGCACCCTTAGCGGGCCAGTGAAAGCGGATTGACCCTCTAATGAGTGGTGGCTGCACATCCTCCTGCTGATAGGCAAAGCCAGGAAGGGGGTCAAGCAGAACGGAGTGGAGATTGATAGGCGCAATCAGGGCCCACAAGTTTCACGGCAGCTTCAACGGGCAGCCTAGCACTAGGTCCCTGGAAGATATCTGAGCCTTATTTCTTGCACCTCACATCCAAAAATATTGCACTTTCCCCCCCTTTTGCAAATTACTCCTGTAACACCAAAAAAAATGGCCATAACCACTGATTTTCATACAGATAATAT
>DMNE01000302.1 GCA_003453735.1 Nitrospiraceae bacterium
TCCCAGAGTGGAGGAGGGATACAAAAACCTGATGGTCGAAAGAAACAATACTCAGCTCAAATATGACGATCTCATGAAGAAATATATGGAAGCTAAAGTGGCTCATGGCCTTGAAAAAGAACAGATGGGGGAGCGTTTTACCCTGATTGATCCAGCGAGGATTCCGGAGAAGCCGATCAGACCGAATCGACCTCTTATTCTCCTGATCGGACTTGTTCTCGGTATTGGCGCGGGTATTGCAGCGGCCTCTCTGCAAGAAGCCAGTGATCATTCAGTCCACCGTTCCGAAGACCTGGCGGTGGCTTTTCCTTTCCCTGTCCTCTCTGAGATACCAGAGATTGTTACTCTGGAGGATGAGCTGCGCAAAAGGAAACATTTGAAGGCGCTCGTTGGGACAGCGGTCCTTTTACCGCCGGTCCTTCTTGTGATTATTCATTTCTTTGTAATGGATCTAGATGTCCTATGGGCGCGAGTCAATAGACATTTGCCCTTTTAACAGAAAAACAGAATGTAAAGGAATTACACAATGCTAAACAAAGTCGAGAAGGCGGTACCGTTTTTCAAACAATGGCTGAGCGGCAAGACAGAAGAAACAGCTGATGCCTCTCTACAAGGGAATCCTGAAGAAATGGATAAGGAGAAATCCGGGACGGAGAAGATAGAGAAAGCGATATTGTTTTTCAAACAGAGAAGGAATCGAGCAAAAGAAACGCCCGAGGTCTCTTTAGAGAACAAGTCGGAGATTTCTTTACACAATGGTTCTCAAGAAATACCTGCCTTTTCAGAGAGTAATCGTGTCGCAAAAGGTAATGGTGAAGCCGGAACGGACAAGATTGAGAAAAGTTTATCATTTCTCAAACAAATGTCGAGGAGTAGAACAAAAGAAACGCCCGAGGTCTCTTTAGAGAACAAGTCTGAGAGTTCTTTACAGAACAGTTCTCAAGAAATACCTGCCTTTTCAGAGACTAATCGTGAGGCAAAAGATAAGTGGAAATCCCGGACTGACAAGCTTGCGAAAACACTACCGTTTTTCAAACAAATGCTGAGGAGCAGAACGAATGAGACACCCGAGGTCCCCTCGCAGAATAGTCCTCAGGAAACATGTGAGATCTCTTCACAGAATAGTCTTGGAGAGGATAGAAAGATATCCGGATGGGTATCTCCAGTATACTCTCAGTCCCGCAGCATTCAATTAAATCCAAAATTTGTAGCAGAAAACAGATGTCTGGCTTATCTCGACAATATTCCGGAGGCGGAAGCGTATAGGGTGTTGCGGACTCAGGTGTTACAGCGAACCAAATGTTCTGGAGGCAACACTATTATGGTTACCAGTGCATTGCCGGGCGAGGGGAAAACCCTAGCGGCCATCAATCTTGCCTTCAGCCTTGCACGGGAATTCCAGCATACGGCTCTGCTGGTCGATGGCGATNNGATGGCTTGCCTGTTTCAGAATTGATCACTTGGCCGGGGATCGAGAAAATGACCCTTATTTCCGGAGGGCGCTCTTTTCAGGAGAGTGCCGAGATGCTTGGATCGCCGCGCATGAAAGAACTCATAGCCGACATGAAAGGGCGTTATCCTGAACGATACATTGTGTTTGATATTCCTGCCATTCTTACCGCAGCAGATGCCCTGGCTTTCGCTCCTCTTGTTGACCAGGTGATTGTCGTTGTTAAAGCCGGAAAAACCTCGATGAACGATATAAAGAGGGCACTCAAATTTCTTCCGAAGGAGAAGATTCTCGGGTTTGTACTGAATCGCTGTTCGTCGCGATAGCGAAGTCCTGTAAGGGGGAAGTGTACATAGCCTGCGATGAGATGAGACAGCGCTACAACGGTGTGCGGGAAAGATCATGGGGATATTCCGAGACTGTTAAAGGCGAACATAAGTTCTATTATGTTTCGTCAATTCTGTTACGTTACAAATAATAAAACGAAAAACCTCTCTTTTGAGGAAGNNCCATCCTTCTCTTTATAAGCTTGATTGCTTGGCGTCACATCTTGATGCAGCGAAGCTAAAACCGGGCGACAAAGCTTTGATACATGCAGGTTTCGAAAGAGTCGGCGGCCTTGTCAATTAAGGCGGGTAAGATCAGTCTCTGTAATCCTGCGGGGGTTAGGTGCTGCTAGCCGCAAACGAAAACTTTACTGCGCCTTCCGGGAAACTGGGCAAGGCAGTGGGCAGAGTTCTTGCTGGATTGGCGGAGAATCACGGGGACAATATCACACCTAATTACATTGTCGTCAGAAGGTTTCCAGGAATTCACCAATGCATGCATAAATTTCATTGAACTGTAATCAAAATGTAAACAGCATGTAACTCTGAAATGTTATAAAGTTAATAGTGAGCAGTCCACACCAAGAAGCATCAACAGCGATATCCAATAGAAGAGCATAACTGTAACCGATGGAGAAGTTGACAAAATTTATTGATATGACTGAAGCCGATAAGGACAAAAGCTTAAAGTCACATATAAAGTTAATTTCAACCGTAGAACCAGTAAGAGAGAGCTGAGAAATTATATGGATACTGAAGAAATAAGTGATGACAAGAGTTCTTTGCTGACCGGCAAAAAGATCTGTGAGGCGCCAGAAAGCCCGAATCAGGAAAATAGTATTAACACGCTTAGACAACCGCGGATGATCCAAGGAATTCAACGGAGGATAGTGGGAACAGCCCACAATCTCTTGAAGATCGTGGGAACGATCAAGAGATAAGAAACGCTGCTGACCGCCTTTTAGCCTAGGCTTGTCAGACAGCTTCCCACGGTATGGAATTATTGATAAGTCAGCCTACTTGAAGTTGATAAAGAGGCTCCAGATCCCGAAAGAAAAGGGATGCGGAGTCCAGAGTGATAACAGTACTGATCACAGGGGGATCGTGGAATGTAATTATTGGAGAAACAAAGCCTAAAGAAGAAAATGCTCGCGCCGGTTATTAAATATGCGGAAGGGCTAAGGATATTGGAGAAAGTTCCTGCCGCACGCTTAATTGACAGATTTCATGTACATGACTTCACGATGTTTCTCTTTCCTGCTATTTTGTTTCTTGCATTAAGTATGGCGCATATAGCCGGTGCCGACACAATTAACGAGTTCACCGTCCCGAAAGCTAGCACCGGCCCTTTTGGGAGCACTACAGGCCCTGATGGCAATCTCTGGTTTGCTGAAAACGCCGGCAACAACATTGGGCAGATCATTATTGACGCTGCGATCACAATGATGCCCGTCCCGGCGGGCCGGCAATTCTTCGTTATCCCTCCAGTGGTCGCCCCGGTAATCAACGCAGTACCTGCTCAGGCAGTGCCGATCGGCATCGGCCCCTTGGCTGCCGGCGGAAATCAAGTCGCTATCCTGGAAGGACTTGGCCAATTTCCGGCCCCTGTGGATATATATTTCGCAATTAGCGCACAGGCAATAGACGCTGTTAACACTTGTATTTTGACCCCGACAGGCTTTCAGACAGTAGCTCAGGCAGGTCTTGTGCCATGGCTATCCAACACGTCTGGCAACATATCGCTTCTGTCAACGGGGATCTTCCAATATCACTAATCTTCCCACGTGGAACATACAATTTATACCTTGCTGTCGTTCCTGCGGGCAGTATGGATACTTTCTACATGTGGCAAACAAGTTTCACTCCGAAGGTTTGGAAAAAAATTGAAAGAAACCCTTCAGATCCGTCAAAGACAGAGATTGAGCAGCGGTTCTGGATGTGAGACCCGGCGAGCATCTGCCGGGAAAACAAGATCTGATAGGACTTTAGTTTAGGTCTTCATCGGTATCTCGATATCCAGCAGTCGGCCTTCTTCCGACAGCCTTCATCAGCAACACGGAATGCAGTTACCACATATCCTCCATAACGTCTTCCACGGCACGGTAAATACCGGCGAGATTGTCTTTAACGCCATCAGCCTGGACTGGCAAGAATTCTATATGCTTCCTATTCAAGGGAACGCATGAGCGGCTTGAGCGCGTGCTTCGGTGGATGCTTCTTTCCCACAACGGTAATTGTGATCGATTCGGTTCTCCTCGGTAAATGCAGGATGGATTAAAAGGTGGCGCGGCGATACTCATGTCATGCAGAAAAATGCCCTAAAGATGAAAGAGAGGCAGGCTCTCACAAATTCACAAATCTTTCATTGAATATTCATTAAAATGTAACATTGAACTGTTACACTATGGCCGTAACGCAGAACATTAAGAAACTCCAACACCTATTCCCAAGAAGATAACAACGTCAAACGATGGACAAGTTAACGAAAATCATTCATTTGCTTGAAGCGCTCATGAAGGAGAAATTCACAGGCTCCATCAAGATTAAGTTCACCCGAGGAAACATTTCGATAGTAAAGAGATTTGAGGAGATTCTGAAAAAATAATCAGAGTCATAGGTGATCGGCAGGGAGATCTGTGCGGCAGTAGAAAGCTGGAATCAAGGGTCTGTCATGCCGGCTTTTATGGCGGCAGACAGGCCGATGAAATGTGAAAAAAAAGATATGATAAAGAAGAATCCTTTAGTAGCTGATTGAGTAGGTTGCCCTGATGAGCGCACAGCCTGAGGCCTTCAGAATAAGGCCAAAGACGTTAATTGAGTGAGGTAACCCCAGGAGGCTGCCGTGGATCGGTGGTCGAGCTGCTTGAGTGAGAGAATAACTCAAAATAGGTTAGCCACTCCCTCTTGGGCCTTGCATACTCGGTCTTCCGAGGTCTTGCCCTTAAATTGGAACGCTCTGGCTTTTTTAAAATTTATTGAGAAATAAATATGTGGGTATCTGGTTGGTTCTTTCTGAGTCAAATTGTAACTCTATAGTAATAATATTTTAACAAAGCAAATGATAACATAGCCGGAAACAACCAGTAATAAAGAAGGATCTCCGCGGACTTTTCTTAAATTTTTCAGAATGGGGGGTGGGAACGTTGTCTATGGACAGGATGAAGAAGCTCATTGAAACGCTTCGGGTGCTTATACAAGAGGAATTCAACGGTCATATCAGGATCAATTTCAGCCAGGGAAGTATTGGGAGGGTCGAAAAGTCTGAAGAATTCGATGATACCACATTTGTTTCTGCTGCAGCGAAGAACAAAGGCAAAGGAAGAGAAGAAAAGTGCTTGTAATGACTATAGAGAGGATTCAGATGCAAAAGGCCGTTGCTTCGTCGCTTATCTGATTGTGCCAGTCATGGAAGAGTCAGTATCGTGCAACCTGGAGATATTGCAGATATCCACTTTCTCTGCAAATTTGAGACTGGGGAGATTGTGTTGGCACCAGACAGTGTAGCCGAAAATCAGCGGAAGTCGAATATCTTTATTGCAAGAAAGGAGGCCGGCGCTTTTCGGCCAGCGATCCTCCGGTGAATTGTTCCCGCAAAGAGTGATGTGGCTTTCGAGTAGGAAATCCAAGGCCAGCTTGCCAGCATTGTGGTCGGCATCGTCGACATGGAGGAAGGTGAGAGCCGTCAGGCGGAGTTGACAGCAAAAGAGATAGCGGCCAGGGATAACTAGAATTATGTCACATATTTCTCACAAGGCCTTAGACCAAGGAAATGAAAATGACGGTGAGCGATTATCAGTCTTGAACCGGTAAATTCACGGGGGTAGGACAACCCTTTGCCCTCGATCCAGCGTTTCCAGGACAGCTAGATGCCATCATGGGTCAGGATGTGGCTATTTATTGTTTCGCGAGACCCGGCGATTTGGTTGAGACACCGCTCGGATCCGGACTCATTCCTGAGAATGAACATAATTATTTGGTCGATATCGATGCCTGCAAAGGCAGCGTGGTCGGGGGTTCCATGGTAGGGCCCATTGTCTATGTGAATGGTCAGGTTATCACCGTCGATTACGGTAACACGTTCGGCGGTAAAGGGTTCATCTGTCGTGTTGCAGTCCAAAAATCCAAAAAACTTGAGTGGCTAAGAAGTGTGGCAGGAGGTAGCGACAGGTGAACAACATCTCGGTTTTCCTTCGAAGTCGATGCGCCGTGTTGCTTGGCACCTCGCATTTGGCGGGGACAGTTCCTACTGTCAGCCTTCACTTTGATACGTCTGCAAATGAGGGAAAGCCCTTGACCGCACACCTCTTCTATCTGATGATTATGCTCTTGATATCATGTGCACTGATATCTGAAGTACGCGCCGCTGAATTGGTCGTGCAAGCGGGTTTCGAGATCAAGGCTTTTGACGTGACAGGAAACAGCATTTTCTCATTTGACAAGGTGCAGGATGCTGTCGCTCCTTTCACCGGTTCGGGCAGGACAGAGGCTGACGTGGAGAAAGCGCGCAGTGCCCTCGAGAACCTTTATCACAGTGCCGGATATCCGGCTGTTACGGTGAATATACCGGAACAAACACTGAAGGACGGCGTTGTCAAGCTGCAGGTCATCGAGAACCGGATAGGCCGGGTGAAGATTACAGGAAACCGTTATTTTACAAGGGAGAAGGTGATGAAGGACCTACCGTCTTTGGCACCGGGTGAGATACTCTACCTGCCGAAGGTACAGGAGGAGATCGGCCGCTTAAACAGAAACCAGGATATTAAGGTTGAACCGGCGATATCGCTTGGAGCGGAATTAGGAACCATCGATGTAGAGTTGAAGGTGCAAGATCAGCTTCCTGTGCATGGGTATCTTGAGCTGAATAACAGGGCCAGTCCTGACACAACTGAATTGCGGTTGAATGCTATGATTCGTTATGACAATCTATGGCAAAAGGAGCATTCCCTAGCCCTCCAGTACCAGATGTCGCCCCAGGATCCGAGCCAAGTGGAGGTAGGGGGTGTTTCTTACGTCCTTCCTACACCATGGCAGCAGGACCACCAGCTGGCTTTTTTTGCTATCTGGTCGGACAGTAAAACTGGATTCGGCGAGGGATTCGAGGTGGTCGGCAAAGGGCAAATTGTTGGGATGCGTTACGCGATACCGCTGCCGCCGTACAAGCTCTATAATCATAACTTTACCCTGGGAATCGATTACAAGCATTTCAATGAGTCCGAAGGCTACACAACCCCAGGCGGTCAGACAACGGAAACACCTATTTCATACCTACCGTTGTCTTTTTCATACAACGCTTCCCTGCCTGATGAGTGGGGGGGAACAACCCAGTTCAACGTGGGATTGAATATGTCCTTCCGCGGATTAGTTTCGGATGAGACGGAGTTTGAGCTCAAACGATACATGGCGACGGCAAACTATCTTTATGCCACTATGGGTATCCAACGCGCCCAGAAACTGCCTTGGGGGATGAGTCTTTCCGCGAAAGTAGACGGGCAGTTGTCCGACGAGCCGCTTATCGACAACGAGCAGTATGTTGCGGGCGGCATGGAAAACGTGAGGGGATACAGGGAAAGCGAGGCTGAGGGCGATAATGCCTTACACAGTATGGTGGAGCTCTCCTTCGCAAACCCTTTTGAAAAGTCTAAAATCGGGCAGTGGCTGCAAATGAGACCCTTTATCTTCCATGACATAGCTGTGCTGTCCATAAGGGATCCGCTTCCCGCCCAATCGCGCGGTATCAAGCTCGAAGGGGTAGGGGCTGGCTTGCGAGGCACAATGAAACGCCTGGAATACGAACTGGATTGGGCAGTAGCCCTGAACTCGACGAGTAATACGCAGAGCGGTGACCAGAGGGTTTATTTTAAAGTGAGAGCTGTTTTCTGATGAGGCCCTGGCAAATTTAATAAAGTTTTAACAATGTCTTCATCTAGTGTTCTGTCCCTTAAATAACTAGACATTTAGTCACCTTACCTGATATACTGTTTTATGGCAAAGCAGGGTGTTCCGGTGATTT
>DMNE01000217.1 GCA_003453735.1 Nitrospiraceae bacterium
ATAAATGCCGGTCTCAAAGGAAACCCTTGTTCTTGTTGAAGGCTTCTCAAAGAGAAGTCCGATGCTCTTGCCGATAAGGGGACATAGAGTGCGATCTTTCCCTGATTTTAGTTCCAATGCCCGTCTCAGGACCGATTCAATCTCTTCGGATGAAAAGTCCCAGAGGGCTAGAAAATCTCTCTTCACACGAATCTCGCAAAGACGTTGTCGAGGACATCGAGCATATGGTCTATTTCCTTTTCCTGCACGATCAAGGGCGGTGCAAACCTGAGCACATTTCCTGCTGTGCAGTTAATAATGATACCCTGTTCCAAACATGAGTTTACCAGGGGAGTACATTCCATCGTCAATTCCATGCCTACCAGAAGCCCTTTTCCCCTGACATCACTGATTACATTGGAGTATTCTTTTTTCAGGCCATGCAGAGCATTCAGCAGGTATGCCCCCATCCTCCTGCATTGGTCGAGGATGATCCCATCTTCTAGAAGAGTCTCCAGAGTAGCTATGGCCGCTGCACACGCAATGGGGTTACCGCCAAAGGTCGATCCGTGGTCACCGGGATGAAAACTTGACGCCACTTTATCAGTGGCGAGCATTGCGCCTATCGGAACACCACTGCCAAGTCCTTTCGCCAGAGTCATGATGTCAGGAGTGATATCATAGTTTTCATAGGCAAACAATCTTCCCGTTCTGCCCATGCCGGTCTGAACCTCATCGAGAATGAGGAGGAGCTTATTTTTATCACAGAGCTCACGAACATTCTTCAGATACTCAGGGGATGCCAGTTTGACGCCTCCTTCTGCCTGTATCAGTTCGAGCATGACTGCGCAGGTCTTATCCGTCAACGCCCTTTTCAATATATCGATATTATCGAACTCCACGTGCGTAAATCCCGGGAGCAGGGGTTCAAAACCCTTCTGGAACTTTAGCTGGCCTGTGGCGGAAAGAGCTCCCATGGTCCTTCCGTGGAACGAATTCAAGGTTGTGATTATCTCGAAACGGTGGCCGGACAGGTTCTCCTTTGCGTACTTCCTTGCGAGCTTTATTGCAGCCTCAGTAGCCTCGGCCCCGGAATTACAGAAAAAGACCTTGTCAGCAAAGGAATGCTCAACGAGCATCTTTGCAAGCTTAATTTGCGGCTCGCTATAATACAAGTTTGATACATGGAGCAGCCTCTGTGCTTGTTTCTGAAGGGCGACGACGACCTTCGGATGGCAATGACCGAGGATGTTCACCGCAATGCCGCCTACAAAGTCAAGATACTCTTTTCCGTCGGAACCCCAGACCTTCATGCCCCTTCCCTTCCTCAGAACAATGGGGGATCGCTTATAGGTGTTCATCACGTAATGGCTCGATTCTTCGAGAATTTTCTTGACTTCCATAAAGAAATAATAACCGAAAACGCTTGAAAAATCAAACCTGGAGCGCTCTGCGCGCAACGAAGGGCGGCATTTTCAGAGAGCAAAGACACTTTTCTTTGAGGTATAATCATATGCTATGTTTACCGCTAAAAGCTTTATTGGAGAATACATTGGGAGTCCTGAAAGAGTCCTTCTTTGCCTTCGCGCTTGCAGGGCTTTTCCCTCCTTTTGCATGTCCCATGGATAAACTAGTAATCAAAGGCGGAGCAAGGCTTCATGGTGAGGTTGAGATCAGCGGGGCAAAAAATGCTGCTCTGCCCATCATGGTTGCCTCTCTACTCACTTCAGGCGAGAGCGTAATAAAAAGAGTACCCGACCTGGCGGATGTCAAGACAATGGGAAAACTCTTGGAAAATCTCGGTGCAGCTTTTCACTACGAATCAGGAACAGCTATGATACGCACAGAGCGCATCAACAAGCACACGGCTCCCTATGAGCTCGTGAAAACGATGCGGGCGTCCGTTCTGGTTATCGGGCCCCTTCTTGCTCGCACTGGCAGGGCTAAAGTCTCCCTTCCCGGGGGATGCGCCATTGGCGCAAGACCGATCAACCTGCATCTCATGGGCCTAAAGAAAATGGGCGCTGAGATCACTCTGGAAGAGGGATACGTCGTCGCGAGGGCAAAGAGGTTGAGGGGGGCTGTGATTTATTTTGATATCCCTACCGTGACCGGAACCGAGAACCTGATGATGGCCGCCTCTCTCGCAGCGGGTACGACGATTATCGAGAATGCCGCAAAGGAGCCGGAAGTGATCGATCTTGCCAACGCTTTGAATACTATGGGGGCGAAGGTGAGGGGCGCGGGAGAGAGCACCGTAGAAATTGTGGGGGTTGATAGTCTGAGACCGTTATCATACTGCGTCATACCCGACAGAGTCGAAACAGGAACATTCATGACCATTGCAGGAATAACAGGAGGAGACATTCTCATCAAGAATTGCAGGGCTGAACATAACGATGCATTGATTACCAAGCTCAAGGAAGCGGGCATCATCACCGGCCAGGAAAACAGCACTACGGTGCGCCTCAAGGGACCGAGAAGACCGAGCGGACATGACATAAAGACAATGCCATACCCTGGGTTCCCCACAGATATGCAGGCGCAGTTCATGGCCTTAATGAGCATTGCGACCGGAACGAGCATCATCAGAGAAACGATTTTCGAGAACAGGTTCATGCATGTGGCAGAATTAAAGAGAATGGGGGCCGACATCGATATTGAGGGAAGTACTGCTACGGTACGCGGGGTTTCCAAACTGAAAGGAGCCGACGTGATGGCCACAGACCTCAGGGCAAGCGCGTCCCTGATCGTTGCAGGACTAGTTGCCGAAGGGAAAACGACTATCCACAGACTGTATCATTTGGACAGAGGGTATGAAAGGATAGATGAGAAGCTCAGGGGCCTTGGGGCTGCTGTTGAGCGGCTGAGAGATGGCCGATAATTTTCGCCAAGGTTTCTCTTAGGTCCTTCCGGTCAACCACCATGTCGATCATTCCGTGTTCTAAGAGGAATTCAGCCCTCTGGAAGTTTTCCGGCAACTGCTGCTTTATCGTTTGCTCGATGACCCTAGGGCCTGCAAAGCCAATGAGGCTTTTTGGTTCTGCGATGATGATATCCCCGAGCATGGCGAAGCTTGCGGTAACACCGCCGAAGGTCGGATCGGAAAGAATGGAGAGGTAAAGTATCCCGGCATCTTTTAGCCGCCCTATGGCTGCAGAGGATCTAACCATCTGCATAAGAGAAAAGATTCCTTCCTGCATCCTCGCCCCCCCTGATGACGCCACCGTTATCAAAGGGATTTTCTTCTCTATAGCAAGCTCAGCAGCCTTAACGAGCTTCTCGCCTACAACAGAACCCATACTGCCTCCCATGAAAGCAAAGTCCATGACCGCTATCACAACCGGATACCCCTCGATCAATGCCTCTCCCGAGATTACCGCCTCTCGAAGGCCGGTCTTCTTCTGGCTCTCTTTTACCCTGTCCCTGTATGAATGGGTATCTTTAAAATGCAACGGATCTCCTGATGACATTTCAGCATTGATTTCCGCAAAGCTTTCTTCATCGGTGATGAGGTGCAGCCGCTCCCTCGCGCTAATCCGGAAATGGTAATTGCATTTTGGACAGACCTTGAGGTTTTTTTCTATCTCTTTTTTGTAGACGATCTCCTTACAGTTTTCGCACTTGACCCACAACCCCTCGGGGATTTTTACCTTTCTCTCTATCCTCTGTTCCTTTGTCTTCTTAAACCAGGCCATATCTTGCTGTTGGCGGTCGTTTCTCTGCTGTCAACGGTCTTTTCCGTTGATTGCTTTTGTTGACATGTGACTGTCGACTGCCGATTCTTGCTTGTTATTGATCGCGTTTCGCAGTTCTATAATATATGGTTGGAGGTTCTCCGGGGATTCATGAAGTCTTTTCACGATGGCGCTGCCCACAATAACAGCATCCGCAAACTCTGATACGGTTCTGGCTTCATCCGGCGTCGCAATACCAAAACCAACGGCAACGGGTTTGTCCGTTATCTTTCGGATCATGCGTATCGATTCCCTGATGGACTCGTCGAAGAGAAGCCTTGTCCCTGTTATCCCGGTCATGGATACATAGTAAAGAAACCCCCGGGAAGCCTTCACCACTTTCTTAACCCTTTCGCCTGTTGATGTTGGTGCAAGAAGGAACACTGTGGCAAGACCAGCACTTCTGGAAAGCTGAATAAGACTATCAGCTTCATCGGGAGGAAGGTCAGGGATAATCACGCCGTCAACTCCCGCTTCAACAGCATCCCTCACAAATCGTTCGTCGCCGTATTTGAAGACGGGATTGTAATAGGTCATGAGCAGAAGGGGGATATGGGTATCCTTTCTCAATTCTCTTACAATGCCGATGACTGCCCTTAAAGTGACCCCCGCACGCAAGGCCCGTTCAGCAGCTCTCTGGATGATAGGCCCGTCAGCAAGAGGATCCGTAAAAGGGACACCGAGTTCAACGATATCGGCGCCGCATCTCTCGAGGAGAAGTACCGTGCTTCTCGTCTCTTCTGGGGAAGGATCTCCAGCCATAATATAGGGGATAAGGGCCTTTTTCCGGTCCGCCTTCAGTCTTCGAAATGTCTCATCAATCCTGTTCATGCATCCTCACATTACCAAAGCTCTATCCCTTTGATCTTGGCCACCTGCTGAACATCCTTATCACCTCGGCCCGAAAGATTGACGATGATGACATCTCCTTTGGAAAGGTTCGGCGCACGTTTTATCGCTTCGGCTACTGCATGGGCAGATTCCAGGGCAGGGATTATGCCCTCCATTCTGCTCAGGAGTTCAAAAGCAGAGAGGGCCTCATCATCCGTTGCATAGGTATACTGCACCCTGTCACGGTTCTTGAGATAAGCATGCTCGGGTCCGACCGCTGCATAATCCAGCCCTGCAGAGACGGAGTGAGTGCCAAGGACATTGCCGTCTCCGTTCTGAAGAAGGTACGTCTTTGTTCCCTGGAAAATACCCAGCGACCCTCCGGAAAATCGTGCGGCGTGTTCACCGCTTTGAATTCCTCTTCCTCCTGCCTCGACACCGATCATCTTGACATTGTCTTTCAGAAATGCGAAGAACAGCCCCATTGCGTTGCTTCCTCCGCCCACACATGCAATAAGACATCCCGGCAACTTTCCCTCTGCATCGAGGATCTGTCGCCTTGCCTCCCTGCCAATGACAGACTGAAAATCCCTCACCATCATCGGAAACGGGTGGGGACCGAATACCGTGCCCATAACATAATGGGTTGTCCTCACATTCGTTGTCCAGTCTCTGAGTGCCTCGTTGATAGCATCCTTTAAGGTCTTCGATCCCACAGGCACTTCCGTCACTTTTGCACCGAGAAGCCTCATCCGGAAAACATTCAATGACTGTCTCTCCATGTCATCAGAACCCATGTATATCTCACACTCAAGACCAAGCAGTGCTGCGCCTGTTGCTGTGGCGACTCCATGTTGACCTGCCCCCGTTTCCGCTATCAACCGTTTCTTGCTCATCTTTCCCGCGAGCAACGCCTGCGCGATAGCATTGTTAATCTTGTGTGCACCGGTGTGTGCAAGGTCCTCACGTTTGAGGTAGATCTTCGGACCTCCAAGATGATCCGTGAGTCTCCTGGCAAAATAGAGAGGGGTTGGTCTTCCAATGTAGGTTCTCTGGAGATGGAGAAGTTCCCGTTGAAATTCCTCATCTTTTCTCGATTCGAGGTAAGCCTTCTCGAGCTCCATAAGTGCCGGCATGAGCGTCTCTGGCACAAAACGCCCGCCATATTCACCGAAATAGCCTTTTTTGTCGGGTAATCTCTTTATGGCTTTCCTCCGCTGGCTGAATGCGACTGTTATTATAGCACAAGAAATCAGCGCGCGACGCTGTCGCGAACCGGCAAGACAACAAAGCCACCCGGTTGGAAAGAAAGTATCATATTTTAATGAAACGCTTTCTATGAAAGTTTCGCTTTCACATCACATTGACACATTAGTATGTTTTCAGTAAACTCCAAAATATAGAGAGGCTCTGCCGATAAAGAGCCAACCCTCAGAAGGGCTAAGATGAAAATGACGGAACGATACAAAATAGTGTTGGCGTTTTCTTTATGTTTTATAGTGACCATGGCACTAAGGGTTGTGGAGGCGGGGGAGGGTCATCAGTTACGCCATCGGTTACGCCAGCAGTTACGCTTGCGTCCTTAGCCATAACGCCCGCCAATCCAAGCGTAGTGGTGGGGGCTAGCCAGTCGCTTACGCTTGCCGGCACAAATTCTGATGGGACGACTGCCTACATAACCCCAACCACGCAGGTCATTTGGACTTCATCCAATCCAGCAGTTGCAATGGTTGTTGAGGGCGGTGGCGCTGTCATTGGCCTTGCACCGGGCGTTGTAACCATCACTGCCACAATAGGGAGTATTTCGGGAAGTACCACCCTCACGGTACCTACGCCGACTTCGTTGACATTTCCGGTAGGTACGAATCCAACCAGCATTGCCATAGACGCCTCAGGTAATGCGTGGATAACTAATTTTGGGAGTAACAACGTTTCGGTGTTAAGTTCTACCGGGACATTGCTTAACACCATTGCGGTCGGTACTGGTCCAGTTAGCATTGCCATAGACGACGTTTCTGTTATTGAGCCCGATGGGTCTATTGGTTTCTCGGGCAATGTATGGGTAGTAAATAACGGCAGCAACAATGTCACAGAGTTGAGCCCCAGCGGAACAGTGCTCGGTACATTCGCAGTTGGTAATGGAGCACGTGGCATTTTCATAGATGGCGGACGCACTGTGTGGGTCGTAAACCGCGGCGACAACACCGTTACAGGGTTGAGCCCCAGCGGAGCAGTGCTCGTCACGTACACGGTTGGCAATGGGCCACGCTCAGTTTGCATAGA